>DBWE01000084.1:4764-5204 GCA_002308315.1 Clostridiales bacterium UBA1246
TGGGGGATCTCCGGCTCGACGAGAACGACGTTGATCATATCTTTACCTTTTTATGTGTTTTTTATTTTGCCCGCTTCTTTCATTGTAATACCGCCCGCGCGTCAATTCAAGGGAAAACGGTCGACCGGACGGACAGAAAAATATCCGCGCCGCGCGGATCTCCGACATGTATTGTATACCCCACGGAAGAATAATTCAACCGCTTTGCCGAAAGACGTTACGACAATCATACCCGGCGGGAAAAAAATCACGGATCCGCGTTGGGGGAGCGGGCTGTTGAATACCGTCCGGCCGTGTGTTAAAATCAATGGCAACTGATCATTCGGACAGGCGAAGAAAATGAAAGAGATAAAAAAAGACCTGCGTGAAAACAGAACGCGCGGCGCGATACTTCTCAATATGCTCATGGCGGCCGTCAGCCTGTTCATCAACGGCTTCGG
>DBWE01000061.1:0-4866 GCA_002308315.1 Clostridiales bacterium UBA1246
TGCCAATTCCACCACTCGCGCATTTTCGCTCCGCCGCGGCGGAACGAATTCCATTATAAAGGATTACTCGGATTTGTCAACACTTTTTTGCGCGGACGTGGTGTTTATACCGTCAGCGTGCCGTTTTCGTCCTCGATGAGTATGAGTATTTTTTCCTCTTTGCCGCTGACGGCGTTGACGTACACTATATAATGCTCGCCGTCTGCGTTCTCGCAGATGAACTCGTGGCAGAAAAGCTCGCCGCCGCCTGGGGAGGGGATCACGGCGAGGGAGTGGGAAAGCTCACTGAGCCGGGGCGAGACGCAGGCGCGCGCGTCCTCCTCGGGTATGGGCAGGGGCAGCGTCCTCGGGGCGTGGTTCATAAGATATCCCGACGCCTCGAAGCCGATGACGCGGCCGCTTTCCAGCGATACGAGCACCTTGACGAGATCGGGATAGCATATCACTCCGTCCTGGGAATACGCGAAATTGATCAGCAGAGTGTTGTCGCCGCGTATGCGGTAGCTGTCGGTCATGGAGCCGTAGCCCCGTTCGCTCAGAAACGCGCGGGCGGCGTTCATGGCCTCGTCGTCGCCTATCGCCGTATATTCCGCCGGCGCGGAACAGCTCATCTCCGTTACCGCGCCGCCGCGGGCGGTAACGGAGACGGACAGCTCGCCCCCGTCGTAGGCGGCGCTGAAGCGATACTGCGGCAGCCTGCCCCCGCTCAGCGCGGTAAAGTCGAACACGCTCCTGCTCAGCCCGGTGAATTCCGCCGCCGCGTCAAGGGCTTCGTCGCGGCTTATCTCTGGCAGCGCGTCGATATACGAGAAGGTTTTTTCGTCGACGCTGCGGGAATAGGGACCGTCGTAGATCAGCGTCGGCAGCTCGGGGAATTCGTCGTTCATCTGTCTGACGCTCTCGCCGAGGGAGGGCGGGGAGCTTTCGCCGAGGGCCTGCTGCCAGTCGTATACCGAAAGCAGACCGCTGTCCATATCGGCGCGAAGCTGAATCAGATTTTGAGACAGCAGCTCGGAAGAGTCCGACAGGTCGGCGAGGGCGTCCGTATCCCCGTCGCTCAGCCCTTCGGAATAAGCCTTGAGAGCCAGCGCGCGGGCGTAGTCGCCGAGACGGCCTATAAAGCCGGAGGTATTTTCGAGCCGATAGCGTGAAAAGGGCAGTTCGCCCAGGCTTTCCTGCGCCTGAAGGGATTTCGCGTAGATCTCCGCGCAGGCGCTGCCCAGCAGCGAGGGGGACGTGGAGTACAGCGATTTGTGAAGCGCGGTATTCATCTCGTAGACACTTGAAGCGAGAGAGTCGAACGAGCGGTTCCAGCCTGCTTCGATATAGCGGCGGTATTCCGCCGCGGTATTGTACTGGCGCAGCGCGAGCCCGCCCGCGGTCAGCAGGGCAGCGAACAGGTATGAAAGGATAAGAACTGCGCTTTTCTTCTTTATCTTCATAATAAACGATCACCCCATGTCCGTATTATCGGGCACGGGGTGATGAAATATGAAAAGCTTATTTTTCCAAAATGAACGAGCCGCGCATGGCGTCCAGATCGCGCAAAGTCTCCGCGTCGTCGGCGGGACAGGAGAAAAGCAGCCACACGCAGCCTCCGTCCGCCTCGATGAGGTATGCCGTAAGCAGCCGCGAGCCGTCGCCGGCGGTGACCGTTTCGGCGCTGAGGCCCTCCGGACCGAGACCGGAATATGATGAAAACTCAATGTCGGTAAAGGCGAGGTATCCGTTCATGAAAGAGGGAGCGAGCTCCTCCGGCAGCGCGGAGGGATCGTATCCGACCTCGACGAAGGCGTCGCCGCGGGTAAAGCGGAACGGCGGCAGATCGACCGAGAGGAGGAAGCCCTCTGCCGGTTCGAAGGAAAAGCCGGGCCCCTGCTGCGAGAGCATGCCGGCAAAGAAGGGATCCGGCGCGTCGGATATCGCGGGCTCCGGCGTTCCGGGAGCGTCGGCCGGCGGGGAGGAGGGAGGCGGATCGGTTTCGGCCGCGGCGGAGGTCGGCTCGGGGTCCGGCGAAAAGCTCGCGTCGGGCCGGGGAGCGGGAGCGCGGGTGCACGCGCAGAGCGTAAGCAGCGCGGCAAACGCCGCAAAAAGCGCGGTATGACGTTTAAGCATTTCCTTTCAGCCTTTCAAGTGCGGCGCGCATGCGGCGGAGCGACTCGTCTTTGCCGAGAAGACAGCATATCTCCACGGCGCCTCCGGGGGTAACGGCGCGGCCCGACAGAGCGATACGCACCGGCCACAGCAGCTTTGCGTTCTTTACCTCCAACTTTTCGGCAAGACCGATCAGCGTATCGTGGACGCTGTCGGCGTTCCAGGGGTCTATGTTTTCCACCGCGGGTATCGCGGCGGAGAGCATCTCAACGGAGCTTTCACGGTCCGATTTGGATTTTTTGTTTACGAAAAGCTCGTCGTCGTACCGGCCGAGCCCGGCGAGAAAGTCGATCTGTCCGGCAATGTCCGTCAGCTTTTCGCAGCGCTGATGGAGCAGCGAGGCAATGAGACGGCTGTCCATGCCCGGGGCGGCGGCCTCGATATAAGGCAGCGCCGCGGCGTGGAAAGCCTCGGGCGACATGGCGCGGATATACTCGCTGTTGAGCCACGAGAGCTTGGCAAGGTCGAATATGGCGGGGGACTTGGAAAGACCCTTGAGGTCAAAGGCCTCGACAAGCTCGCTCAGGGAATATATCTCCCGCTCTCCGCCGGGGCTCCAGCCCAGCAGGGCGACGTAGTTTATGATGGCCTCGCGCAGATATCCCGCGGCGAGCAGATCGTCATAGGTGGGGTCACCGTTGCGCTTTGACAGCTTGTGCTGCGCGTCGCGCATGACGGGCGAGCAGTGGATGTATTTCGGCACGTCCCAGCCGAAGGCGCGGTAAAGAAGATTGTATTTCGGCGTGGAGGAAAGATACTCCGTGCCTCTGACGACGTGCGTTATGCCCATGAGATGATCGTCTATCACGTTGGCGAAATTGTAAGTGGGCAGACCGTCGCCCTTTATGAGCACCTGATCGTCCAGATCATCGTTCGGCGCGCTTATCTCGCCGAAGATCTCGTCGGTGAACGACGTCGAGCCGCCGGAGGGTATTTTCTGGCGTATCACCCACGGACAGCCGGCGTCAAGCCGTCTCTGCACCTCGGCGGCGTCAAGCTCGCGGCAGGGGTCGTCATGCCCGCCGAAATCCGAGCCGTCGTCGGTCTTCTCACAGAAGCAGTAGTACGCCGCGCCGCGCTCCACGAGCCGTTTTGCGTAGGGCAGATAAAGATCCTTCCTCTGAGTCTGGATATACGGACCCACGGGGCCGCCCACGTCGGGGCCCTCGTCCCAGGTCAGCCCGGCGTCGCGCAGGGAGCTGTATATTATCTCCGTCGCCCCCTCGACGAAGCGGCCCTGATCGGTATCTTCTATGCGAAGTATGAAGGTGCCGCCGGCCTTGCGGGCGATCAGCCAGGTATACAGCGCCGTGCGCACGCCGCCCACGTGCATGTAGCCGGTGGGACTCGGCGCGAAGCGCGTGCGTACCTTGCCGCGGGGTATGCGGCTTTCCATTTCGTCAAACCATTTTTCATCCATGGGAAGATCCTCCGTTAAACTGTTCTCCGCGGCGGCCGTGCGCCGCCCGTGATTGACGGCACGGTGTTCTTGGGATATTATATTACAAACGAGGCAAAAGAGAAAGAGCGGAATTGAAAATAAGGAGAAAACGTTATGTTCGAGCGCAAACCCTTTGACACGGCCTCGCCGGAAGCCGTGGGCGTACGCAGCGGAGACATCCTGCGATACATAGCGGAGCTGGAGGCAAGCGGCACCGAGATGCACGGACTGATGATAATGCGTCACGGACTGCTCTGCGCTCAGGGCTGGTGGGCTCCCTTCGGCCCCGGCATACGCCACGGGCTTCAGAGCCATACCAAGACCTACGCCGCCACGGCTGTGGGCATAGCCTATACCGAGGGCATACTCCGCCTCGACGAGAGACTCATCGACATATTCCCCGACGAGAGCCCGGCGGAGCCGAGCGAAAATCTGAAGCTGCTCACCGTGCGCGACGTGCTGTGCATGGGCTGCGGCATGGATACGATGCCGCCTCCGGCCGGGGATTGGATACGCCGGTTCATGCATACCCCCGTAAATCACAGGCCCGGCACGACCTATATGTACAACTCCATGGGCTCCACGCTCCTCGGCGCCGTCGTGCGGAAGAAAACGGGCCTGGGCCTGCACGACTATCTGAAGCCCCGCCTTTTCGATAAGATAGGCATCGACGCGTCCAACCTGCGCTGGGCAAGAATGCCCGACGGCATGGAGGTGGGCGGAGGCGGCCTGTGGGCCACCACGGAGGATAATCTGCGCCTGCTCAAGCTCTACGCCGACGGCGGAGTATGGGAGGGGGAACGCATACTTGCCGAGGACTACGTGCGCCTGGCCACCACAAATCAGAACGATTCCGCCTCCGAGGCGGCGGTCAACCCGCCGGCCACGGACAACTTCCTGGGCTACGGCTTCCAGATATGGATGTGCAGGCCCGAGGGAGCCTACCGCGCCGACGGAGCCATGGGACAGTTCACCATCGTGCTTCCGAAGCAGGATATGATAATCGCCATAACCGAGACCGCCCCCGGCGCTCATTGGGCCCAGCGGACCCTGGATATCACCTGGGACTTTGTCGACACAGTGACGGAGGACGGACCGCTGCCGGAGGACGCGGCGGCATATGACGCCCTGAAGGCCAAATTGGCCTCGCTGAACGTGGGCAATCCGCCCTGCCGGCCCTGCAGTCCCGCGGCGGAGCGCATAAGCGGTAAGATATTCCGTATGACACAGGGTGTTTTCGGACCCTTCGGCGGCAATTTCATGAGCGGGGA
>DBWE01000061.1:4917-5639 GCA_002308315.1 Clostridiales bacterium UBA1246
CTGCCTGTGGAAGCTGACCGCCGCGTCCGGGCGCAGGGAGACGATCCGCGTGGGCACCGGCGGCCTGCGGATGACCAACGTGCTCGGCAGGACCGAGGACGCCACACAGCTCTACCTTGCCCACGGCAGCTGGACCGATGAGAACAGCTTCGAGCTGCGCTGCCGCTGGCTGGAGACCTGCCCGGAGGACGTGTATACCTTTACCTTCGAGGGAGACGGGGTCACGATAACTGCCGCGAACAATTCGCCCTTCCGATTCCCCGGGGGAGAGCCGATAAAAGCAGTGATGATCTGAAGAGACGATGCTGACGCCGCACGGTCCCCGAAATGAGGACCGTGCGGCGTTTTTTCCGTTCCGTCTCGTCTTATTCTTCCAGCAGCCAGGGTATGGCCTTCTGCAGCCAGGGATCCCAGAATTTCCAGTTATGCTCGCCGGGAGTGAAGTACGCCTCGTGTTTTACGCCCTGCTCCGTCAAAAAAGCGTCGAAATCCCTGTTGAGGGGGCAGAGCATATCCTCGGTGCCGCAGGCTATGAAGATGCCGGGCAGCTTTTCGCCCGCGGCGAGCTTGCGTCTGACAAGGACCTCCGGGTTCGCGTCGCTTTCCATCAGCTTCTTCGGGTCGCCGAAGGTGGCGGCATAGTAGGCGTAGTTCGCCACCGGGTTGCCGTCGGGCGGCGTCATCTGAGACACCTCGCGGTAAATGAGAGCGCCGGAGAGGTC
>DBWE01000061.1:5659-10772 GCA_002308315.1 Clostridiales bacterium UBA1246
GCCGTAGCCGCCCATGGAGAAGCCGCAGATGAAGGTATCCTCCGCCTTCGGGGAAAGAGCGAAGGTCTTGCGGGCGTAGCCTATCAGCTCCTCGCCCACAAAGGTGCCGAAGGCCTCGCCCGTGGCCTCCCGGTCAAGATAAAAGCTGTTGCGGCAGCCGGGCATGATCGCGGCTATGTTGTACTGACCGCACAGATCCTGGATGCTGCTGCCGGCGAGCCAGTCCATGGCCGTGCCGCTGTAACCGTGAAGCAGCACCAGCGTCTTCATCGGGCGATGAAACGCGGGGGCCGGTCCGCCCGGCACGGGCGGCATGGGGGGCATATCGTTGGGCAGAACCATGTAGAATTCGTTTTGCCCCGACAGAGCCTGAGAATAGTACGTAACGTGTATAGTAGCCATAATGATCGCTCCTTTCCCTGTGTCACAGATCCATGAGACCCGTGCCGAATTCCTTTTCCGCGTCAAATTCGTTCGGTGCGCGGAAGGGTATCCCCATTATACGCCCGCCCGCGCCCTCAGGCAAGCCCGCAGGCGTCCCCGAGCGGGGACTTTGACGCTTTACAAAGGAAAGAGCGGAAAGTATAATCAGACTGAAAGGCACAGGGAGGCGGGAGCAATGACACTGTATATGATACGCCACGGACAGACCGTGATGAATACGCGCGGCGCGCTTCAGGGCCGCAGCGACCATCCCCTGAACGAAAAGGGAAAGGAGCAGGCGGAGCGGGCGCGCAGACGCTTTGAGGAAAAGGGCATAGTGTTTGACAGGGTTTACACGAGCCCCCTGCGCAGGGCCGTGCAGACGGCGGAGATACTCGCCCGCGGAGCGGACGTCATAACGGACGAAAGGCTCATAGAGATGGATTACGGACCTTACGAGGGCCTGGACCTGCGCTCGTCCCCGCCGGAGCTCATGGCATTTTTCAGGGATTTAAGAAACACCCCGGCGCCGGAGGGCATGGAGCCTCTTCCGGAGGTGACGGCGCGGCTCGGCGGCTTGTTGGAGGAGCTCAGAGACGAGCGGGGCAGCATCCTGCTGTCGACCCACGCCATAGCCATGAAGGGCGCGCTGGAATACCTCACGCCGGACTCGCGCGGCGGGTACTGGTCGAAAAACATAGAAAACTGCGCCGTGTACGTCACGCACACGGAAGCGGGAAAATACTCGGTCCCGTACGAGCTGTTTTGGTCATAAGAAAGGAGCCTTATATATGGATCACAAGCCTGCGCCTACGGGCTGGATATGGAGCGGGGAGTGGGACGCGGGCTGCGACAGGCAGCCGCGCATAGTCCGCTTCCGCAGAGAGCTTGAGCTCGATAAAGCGCCGCTGAGCTTCACCGCGGACGTTTCGGCGGACTCCCGGTACAAGCTGTACGTGAACGGGACGCCCGTGTCCGTCGGCCCCTGCAAGGGGGACGGGATGATATGGTATTATGAGACGGTCGACCTCGCCGCGTTTCTCGCGCCGGGAAAGAACGTGATAGCGGCGGAGGTGCTGCGCTATCCCGTGATAGGCATGTATAACCACTCGGTGTGGCGCACCCAGACGCCGGGCTTTTATCTCAAAGGCGAGGCGGTCCTGCCCGACCGGCGCGAGGCCTTTTTCGCGGACGCCGAATGGCGCTGTCTTATAGACGAAACAACGGCTTTCCGCACGGAAAACAACTGGTTCGATCCTCTGTACATCAACGAGAGCGCCGCGGGGGACGGGCGTCTGCAGGGCTGGAAAAAGGCCGGGTACGACGACGGCGCCTGGCCCGCCGCGCGTCCGCTCGGCGATTTCGGCGACAGCAACGCCGTCAGCCCGGGCAATCTCCACAGGCGGCCCATACCCCCGATGTATGAAAAGGAACGCCGCTTCGAAAGCGTGACGGCCGTACGCGCTCCCGAGGGAGGCGCGGCGGAGGAGTGGGAAAGACTCATCGCCGGAGGCGGCCTTACGGTGCCCGCCGGAGCGGTGCGCACGGCGGAGCTCGACGCGGGGGAGCTGACCACGGG
Organism: Clostridiales bacterium UBA1246; assembly: GCA_002308315.1. GTDB lineage: Bacteria > Bacillota > Clostridia > Oscillospirales > Oscillospiraceae > UBA1246. Next base: position 7,662 of record DBWE01000061.1, read on the forward strand.
TTATCTCATGCTTTCGCTCCGCGGGGGCGCGGGAGCGAAGCTGCGCATCGAATGCGCCGAAAGCTACGTGATCATGGTCGAAAACAAGGAGCTTCATTTTTCGATGCCGGTAAAGGGCGACCGTACCGATCACGTCAACGGAGTGATAAGCGGCTACGCCGACGATTACGCCGTTTCCGGCTGCGGCACCGAGGGCGCGGAGGAGTATTACGAGCCGTTCTGGTTCAGGACCTTCCGTTTCGTGCGCCTGGAGATCACGGCGGGGGAGGAGCCGGTGACGGTGTCCGATCTGAAATACCGGGAAACGGGATACCCGCTGGACGCTGCGACGAGGGCGGAGGCTTCCGACCCGGATTTCGGGGCGATATGGGATATCTCGCTGCGCACGCTTCGCCGCTGCATGCATGAGACCTACGAGGACTGCCCGTTTTACGAGCAGCTGCAGTACGCCATGGATACCCGCTCGCAGATACTGTATACCTACGCCGTGGCGGCCGACGACCGTATGGCGAGGCGCACCATAGACGATTTCAGGCGCTCTCAGCGTCCCGACGGACTGATAAACTGCTCTTACCCCTGTTACGGTCCGAACGTGATACCCGGCTTCAGCCTGTACTACATACTGATGATCCACGATCACATGATGTATTTCGGCGACAGAGAGCTCGTGAAGCGCTGTCTGCCCGCCGTGGACGGTATTCTGGGCTTTTTTGACCGGAATATCGGCGAAAACGGGATAGTGCGGCGCATAGGCGAGTCGAGCGGGAAATACTGGTCGTTCATCGACTGGGTGCCGCAGTGGGGCCGCGGCATGCCCAACGCCGACGGCGACGGCCCGGTGACGATGGAGAGCTTCCTGTATCTTTACGCGCTGCAGCACGCGGCGGAGCTTTCCGACTTCTGCGGCCGGCATGACACGGCGGCGGAATACCTCGAACGCGCCGACAGGCTCAAAAAGGCGCTCAGAAGCTGCTGCGTGGGCAGGAAGGGCCTTTACACCGACGCCCCCGGCAGGGAGCTGTACAGTCAGCACTGTCAGGCCTTCGCGGTGCTCACCGGCACGGCGGAGGAAAGCGAGTACGCGGAGCTTATGGAAAAGGCGCTTGACGGCGGGGATCTGGCGAAATGCACCGTCGCGTTTTCGTTCTATCTTTTCAGGGCGCTGGAAAAGGCGGGCATGTACGAGCGCACGCGGGAGCTCTGGGCGCCCTGGCGGGAGATGGTGAAAAATCATCTCACCACCTGCATGGAGTCCAACGACAACCCGCGCAGCGACTGCCACGCCTGGGGCGCGCTGCTGCTGTACGAGCTGCCGTCCGTCATACTCGGCGTGCGCCCGGCCCGGCCCGGATATGCCGCCGTCCTGGTCGCGCCGACGCCGGGATATCTTGACAGGGCGGCGGGCAGCGTACGCATTCCCGCCGGGATGATAGACGTTTCCTGGGAGCGCGGTGAAAACGGGCGGCTCAAGCTCGGCGTCAAGGCTCCCGAGGGAGTGGAAATAATAACAAAAGAGCGGTAATGAAATGAAGAAAACGGGCGGAGAATTCCTTGCACTGTGGATAAAGCGCATCGCGGTGTATCTCGCGGGACTGTACTGCATGGCCGTGGGCGTGGTCTTTTCGGCAAGATCGGCTCTCGGCGTGAGTCCCGTGGGCTCGCTTGCCAACGTGCTTTATCAGATAGGGCTCGCCTCGCACGCGCCGGACTGGGTCACGCTGGGCAACTGCACAACTGCGGTATACTGTCTGTATATACTTGCCGAGCTCGTGCTGCTCGGAAAGAACTTCAAGCCGGCGATGCTGCTGCAGCTGGCGGCGTCCCTGCTGTTCGGGCAGCTTGTCAACCTTGCCTCGATCATGCTCTCGTTCCTGCCGCAGCCGGGCACCTACGCGGCGCAGCTGGGGTATCTGCTGTGCAGCGTGCCGACGGTTGCCGTGGGCGTGATGCTCTATCTGTCGCCGAATATCCTCCCCACGCCGGGGGAGGGCATGAGCCTTGCCGTATCCGACAGGACGGGAGCGCCGCTGAGCTCCGCGAAGACGATATTCGACTGTTCCCTCGTGGTGATATCGACCGCCGTGTCGCTGATATACTTCCGCAGACTCGTCGGCGTGAGGGAGGGCACGGTGATCTGCGCTCTGCTCGTGGGGCCGGTAATGAGGCAGCTTCAGAAGCTGTGTCAGACGGGCCTGCTGCGCTTCGTGGAAAGAGAGAACAAGGTCGACCGCGCGCTTCGCGCCGCGGCGGAGGCCGGATATCTTACCGACGCCTCCGGCAGGCCGAAGATCATCGTGGCGATCGGGCGCGAATTCGGAGCGGGCGGCTGCGAGATAGGGAAAAAGCTTGCGGAAAAGCTGAAAATAACCTTCTACGACAGGCAGATAGACGAAATGGCCGCCGAGGCGGGCGGCCTGTCCATGGCGGAGGTGGAGGAGCTGGAGAGCCGCATGGAGCGGGCCCTCGTGCGCGATTTCAAAAACGCGGCATACTCCATGACCAACGGCGCACTTTCGCCCGAGGAACGCCTTTTCGTGGCGCAGACGGACGTTATCCGCAAAATAGCGGCGGGGGACGAGAGCTGCGTGATAATGGGCCGCTGCGCGGACTATACGCTCTATGACGACCCCAACTGCTTCCNNCCCGACGCGCGCGTGCGCCGGACCATGGCGAAATACGGACTGGACAGCCGCGAGGCGCAGAGGCAGATGGAGAACACCGACCATGCCCGCGCGGAGCACTACAAACGCTTTACCGGGCGGGAGTACGGAAAGCAGGAATACTATCACCTCGGTCTGGACAGCGGGATGCTGGGCACCGACGAGAGCGTCGAGGTGATAATAAGCATGCTGCGGCGCTGGTGCGCCGTGCGCGGCACGCATCCGCTGTCCACTCTGTGACGGGGAGATACAAAAGGACTTTGAGTGCAAACCGACACGGAGCAGAGGTCGTTCCTCTGCTCCGTGCGTTTATTCCGTATGGCCTGAATTACTTCTTGAGTCCGTCGAAATACTTTTTGATCCTGAACTTGCCGAGCTCGCGCATATACGCGCCGGTGATGTTCATCTGCAGGCCGTTATGGCTTACGCCGTAGAAGAAGCCGCCGTCGTG
>DBWE01000027.1:0-124 GCA_002308315.1 Clostridiales bacterium UBA1246
CCGCCAGATATACCGGCGGGGAATACGGGGAAATAATAAAGGACAAAGAAAAGATCGACGTCCGCTTCGCGCTGTGCTTTCCCGACGTTTATGAGATAGGCATGTCCAACCTCGGCATGCGCAT
>DBWE01000027.1:156-1551 GCA_002308315.1 Clostridiales bacterium UBA1246
TGGTGCGAGCGGGTATTCGAGCCCTGGCGGGACATGGCGGAACAGATGCGTGAAAACGGCATTCCTCTTTACGCGCTCGAAAGCGGCGACAGCATCGCCGACTTCGACGTGATAGGCTTTTCCGTGGGCTACGAGATGTCGTACACGGGAGTGCTGAACATGCTCTCCCTTGCCGGACTGCCCCTGCGCAGCGCCGACAGAAAGGAGCTCGCTCCGCTCGTATTCGCCGGCGGGACCTGCATGTTCAACCCCGAACCCCTCGCGGATTTCATAGACCTTGCCGTGATAGGCGAGGGAGAACAGGCCGACGTGGAGCTGACGCTGCTTTACCGGCGGGCAAAAATCGAAAAATGGGACAAGCGCCGCTTCCTTAAAGAAGCCTCCGGCATACGGGGAGTGTACGTGCCGAGCCTGTACGACATAAGCTACTCCGGCGACGGCACTGTCAAGGCGATAGACGGCGAGCCGCGCAGGGTGCTGAAACGGATAGTCGAGGATATGGACGGCTCGTATTTCCCGGTGCGTACGATCATTCCCTCCACGGAGATAGTGCACGACCGCACCGTGCTCGAGATATTCCGCGGCTGCATACGCGGCTGCCGCTTCTGTCAGGCGGGCTACGTATACAGACCGGTCAGATCGAAAAGCAGGGATACGCTGATAAAGCAGGCCGTGCAGGCGCTGGCGAATTCGGGATATGAGGAGATAAGCCTTTCTTCCCTCAGCACCAGCGATTACCGGGAGCTCGAGGCACTGTGCGACGGCTTGCTCGAATGGTGCGAGCCGAGAAAAATAAGCCTTTCCCTGCCTTCGCTCAGGGCGGACAACTTCTCCATGGAGCTTATGAAAAAGGTCCAGAGGGTGAGGCGAAGCGGGCTGACCTTCGCGCCGGAGGCGGGCTCGCAGAGGCTCAGAGACGTCATAAACAAAAACGTTTCCGAGGAGGATATCCTCGCGTCCTGCGCCACGGCCTTCGAGGGCGGATGGAACGCGGTGAAGCTATATTTCATGCTCGGCCTGCCCACCGAGACCGACGAGGACGTGCTGGCGATAGCCGACCTTGCCTACAAGGTGCTGAACACCTGGAAGCGCACCGCCTCGAACAAAAGCAGGGGAGTCCGGATAACCGTGAGCACCTCCTGCTTCGTGCCCAAGCCCATGACGCCCTTCCAGTGGTGCGCCCAGGTGAAATACGACGACGTGGTGCGCAGGCAGAGGCTCTTGCGGGATGAGCTGCGCAAGCTAAAGGGCGTGGATTTCAAGTATCACGCNNGAACGCAAACAGCAGCTTCTCAAGGACGCCATGAAAAACCGCGCCATAAGCTACAGCTGGCATTCGCCGACCGTCAGCGCGATAGAGGCGGTGCTCGCCAGGGGCGACAGGCGGCTCGGAAA
>DBWE01000027.1:1581-1811 GCA_002308315.1 Clostridiales bacterium UBA1246
GCCCTTGAAAGGCTGGCGCTTTCATCCGGAGGCCTGCAGGCGTGGGAGGAGTATTTTGACTATGACGCCTGGATGAGAGCCTTCGCCGAGTGCGGGATAGATCCGGATTTCTATGCCGGCAGGGAAAGGACCGAGGATGAAGTGATGCCCTGGGACATGATAGACGACGGAGTCAGCCGCGGGCACCTGCTCAGGGAGCTGCATAAGGCCCTGCGCGGGGAGACGAGTCC
>DBWE01000027.1:1915-2039 GCA_002308315.1 Clostridiales bacterium UBA1246
TCAGGTTTGTATTCGAAAAGACGGGAAGAGCGAGATATATCTCTCATCTCGACCTCATGCGCACATTTCAGAGAGCCTTCAATCGCGCGGGACTTGAGCTGAAGCACAGCGAGGGCTTCAACCC
>DBWE01000027.1:2146-7070 GCA_002308315.1 Clostridiales bacterium UBA1246
CCGAGGGGGTGCGGATGATCTCCGTCGGCGAGCCGGTAATGAAGCCCGGAGCGATAAAATATACCAGATGCGAGCTGCGCCTGTTTTACGGCGACGGAGCGGATCACGCCGCGGAAGCGGCGGAAACGCTCGGCTCGGGCAAGGTGGAAATAATGAAAAAGACGAAGCGGGGGGAAGGCCTGCTCGATATAGCGCCGCATATCAGGCTGCTTGACGCCCGCGACGGCCGCATCGAGCTCATACTGAGCGCATTCGAGCCGACGGTAAATCCCGCCGACGTCGCCTCCGCGCTGAGGCCGGAGTATTTTCTTGCCCGCAGGCTTGAGATATATGCGGAAAATATGGAAAAATTCATATAAAAAACTCTTGCATTATAAAAACAACTGTGTTATCATATCTCAGTCTGCGGACGTATTATGGGTGGTCCTATGCCGTCTGACGCGGTACGAACGCCCCTCTCAAACAGGAGGAAGGAAAAANNAAAAATGGATTTGGTCAAGGCTTTGTCAGATCAGTATCTGAAGCCCGAGCTGCCCGATATCGCCGTGGGCGATACCGTAAGGGTGTCCGTAAAAGTCAAGGAAGGAAACCGCGAGAGAATACAGGTTTTTGAGGGCCTCGTTATTGCGAGAAAGCACGGCGGAGTCAATGAGACTATCACCGTACGCCGCATTGCCTACAACGTGGGATATGAAAAGGTGTTCCCGATCCACTCTCCCAACATCGTGTCGATCGAGGCCGTAAGACGCGGCAAGGTCAGACGCGCGAAGCTCTACTANNACTACATCAGAGACAGAGTGGGCAAGAAAGCAAAGGTCAAGGAAAAGCTGTAAGAGAAAAGGAAAAAGGGGGCGTCCTGCCCCCTTTATTCTATAAGGAGATTTTGCCGTGGAAGAGAACGTCAAAAACGGACAGCCGGGCGTCGGCCCCGAAAACGGGGGCAAAGAGGATCGCGTCCGCACGCGGGGAGAAATATACGACTGGCTGCAGAGCATAGTATCCGCGATAGTGCTTTGCATCCTCGTATTCATATTCCTTTTCCGCGTGATAAGCGTGGACGGCACCTCCATGGTGCCGACGCTTCAGGACAGGGACAAAATAATCATCTCGCGCCTGTTCTATACGCCGAAGCAGGGAGACATAGTGGTCCTTACAAAGAGCAGCTACGGCCCCTCCTCGATAGTCAAGCGCATAATCGCGGTCGCCGGTCAGACGGTGGATATAGACTTCGACAAGGGCGTGGTATACGTGGACGGCGAGGCGCTGGACGAGCCGTATACCGCCGCGCCGACCAACAGACAGCTTGATATGCAGTTCCCCCTGACGGTAGAGGAAAACTGCGTGTTCGTAATGGGCGACAACCGCAACAGAAGTACCGACAGCCGCGACAGCCGCATAGGCATGGTGGACACGCGCTGCATACTCGGCAGACTGCTGTTCAGAGTCCTGCCGCTGTCAAAGATGGGTACGATAAAATGACGGAGAGCGGCATACCTAAAATAAACTGGTTCCCGGGGCACATGACCAAGGCGCTGAGGACCATGGAGGAAGACCTGCGGCAGGTCGACGCCGTATGCGAGATCATAGACGCCCGCATACCGGTATCCAGCCGAAATCCGGAGCTCGGCGCGATAGCGGGCTCCAAGCCGAGACTGATCATACTCAACCGCTGCGATCTCGCCGACGCTGCCACGACCGCGAAGTGGCTGAGATATTTCAGGGAAAAGGAATGCCCCGTGCTTGAAACGGACAGCAAAAGCGGCAAGGGCACGGCCGCCTTTCCCGGGGCCGTGAGAGCGCTGCTCAAAGACATGCTCAGCCGTTACGCAGCCAAAGGACAGACGGGACGCCCCGTGCGCGTGATGGTGGCGGGAGTTCCGAACGTGGGCAAGTCCACCTTTATAAACAAGGTCGCGAAAAGAAAGGCGGCGGCGGCCTCGGACCGTCCGGGCGTGACCCGCGGGAGGCAGTGGATAAGCGTGGACCGGGGTCTGGAGATGCTCGATACGCCGGGCGTGCTGTGGCCTAAATTCGAAGATCCCGAGGTGGGTCTCAACCTTGCCTTCACCGGGGCGGTGAAGGACGAGGTCGTGGATACCGAAGAGCTTGCCGCCGCGCTGATGGAGCGGCTGAGCGCGGACTACGCGCCGATGCTCGCGGCACGCTACGGTCTCGGCGACGTTAAGGAAAAAAGCGGCCGGGAGCTGCTCGAGGCCGCGGCGGGGAAGAGAGGCTTCCTCGTTTCCGGGGGAGAGAAGGATACTCTGCGCATGGCGGCCGTGCTGCTCGATGAATTCAGAGCGGGGAAGATAGGCCGGATCAGTCTGGAGGCGCCCGATGCTTGAAGCCGACGGAGAACTGCTCGAACGTTACGGAAGCGTATGCGGAGTGGACGAGGCGGGCAGAGGCCCGCTGGCCGGACCGGTGTTCGCCGCGGCGGTGATACTGCCGCCGGGAACGGAGATAGAGGGCCTGAACGACTCAAAGAAGCTCTCCGAAAAGAAAAGAGAAGCTCTGTACGGGGAGATCTGCGAAAAGGCGGAAGCGTGGAGCGTGGCCTCGGCGTCGGAAAAGGAAATAGACGAGCTGAACATACTGCAGGCGACGTTCCTCGCGATGCGAAGGGCCGTGGAGGGCGTGCCCGGGGCGGCCTTCGCGCTGATCGACGGGAACCGCATGCCGCCTTTGGACCTGCCGGGACGCTGCGTGGTGGGCGGAGACGGAAAATACGCCTGCATCGCGGCGGCGTCGATACTCGCGAAGGTCAGCAGGGACAGATACATGTACCGCCTCGCCGAGCGATACCCGCAGTACGCCTTCGAAAAGCATAAGGGTTACGGAACGGCCCTGCACTATCAAATGATAAGGCAGTACGGCCCGAGCCCGGTGCACAGGCTCAGCTTTCTTAAGAAAATGCACTGATATGAAGGAAAACATGCGCACAAGGCTGCTGGGAGCTTTCGGAGAAAGCCGCGCGGCCGAATATCTCAGAAAAAACGGATATCGCCTGCTCGCGATGAACTACCGGACGGCCGCCGGGGAAATAGACATTATCGCAAAAAAGCGTAAAACGGCCGTATTCGTGGAGGTCAAGACGCGCAGAAGCGAAAGCTGGGCCGAAGCGGCGGAATACGTGGACGCCGAAAAACAGCGCAGGCTGCGCGCGGCCGCGGAGCGGTGGCTCGAGAAATACGGCGCGGAATTCCGCTGCGGCGAAGAGTGCCGTTTCGACGTGATAGAGGTATATACCGACGAAAGCGAGAGACAGGTAAGAAAACTCAATCATATCAAAGAGGCGTTTTGATGGATATTCCTCTTTTCGACGGCCACAGCGACGCGATACTGCGCCTGTATGTCGACGGCGCCCCGGTAGGAGCGCTGAAAAAGAACGATAACCACGTAGACCTCGAAAGGGGCCTGCGATACTCAAAATACGCGCAGTTTTTCGCCCTGTTCGGGCTTCCGGAGATGTTTCGGGGCAGGGACGGTTTCGAGGAGCTTTACAAGCGCTTCATAGCCGAGCTCAGCCCGTGCCGCACCGCCGAAGAGGCGAGGACCGCCATGGAGGAGGGACGCTGCGCCGCTTTCCTCAGCATAGAGGGAGCCGGGCTGATAGACTGCGACCCGGGACGCCTGGAGCAGGCGTATGAAAAGGGCGTTCGCAGCATTTGTCTGAGCTGGAACAGAGCCACCCGCCTGTGCGGCAGCTCCGCGGAGGACCCGGACAGAGGACTGTCCGCGGAGGGACGCGAGTTTGTCAGGCTGGCAGACAGGCTCGGGATGATAGTGGACGTATCGCATCTTTCCGACGCGGGGGTATACGACGTCGCCCGGATGGGAATTCCGTTCATCGCGTCCCACTCGAACTCGCGGGCGGTATACCCGCATCCGAGAAACCTTGACGATGACATGTTCCGCGCGATACGCGACAGCGGAGGAACGGCGGGACTGAATTTATACGCGGATTTTCTCTGCGGCGGCCGCGCGGCGATCGAAGACGTGATACGCCATGCGGAGCATTTTCTGGAATTGGGCGGGGAAAAGACCCTTGCCATAGGCGGAGATCTCGACGGCTGCGACAGACTGCCCGAGGGGATCGAAGGGATACAGGACGTGGCGAAGCTTTACCGGGCTTTTGCCGACAGAGGCTACGGCAAGGAGCTTCTGGACGATATATTTTTCAACAATCTGATGAGAGTGGTGGAACTGGTATGTACTATCTGAGCACAAGAGACGCCTCCCTGAGGCTGACGGCCGCCCAGGCCATTGCAAGAGGACTGTCAAGAGACGGGGGACTGTTCATGACCTCGGAGCTCCCCCGGATAGATCTTGACTTCATAGACGCGCTGAGGCCGCTGAGCTATCCCGAGCGCGCCGCGCGGATAATGAAGCTGTATCTGGAGGACTATACCGAGGAGGAGCTGAGCCGATATACCGCCGCGGCCTACGGCGGAAACTTCGACGGACCGTGCGCCGCGCCGCTGAGAAAGCTCGACGCAGGTACGGCCTTTCTCGAGCTCTGGCACGGCCCGACCTGCGCCTTCAAGGACATGGCGCTGCAGATACTCCCGTATCTGCTCAGAGCCGCGCTGACTAAGACCGGCGAGAAAAAAGAGGTCTGCATACTCGTAGCCACCTCCGGGGATACGGGCAAGGCGGCGCTCGAGGGCTTCAGGGACGTGCCCGGCACGAAGATACTCGTTTTCTATCCCTCGGAGGGCGTGAGCAATGTTCAGAAGCTGCAGATGAGCACCCAGGAGGGCGGAAACGTCGGCGTATGCGCCGTGTACGGCAATTTCGACGACGCGCAGAACGGAGTGAAGGCCATTTTTTCGGACGGGGCGCTCAGAGAACGGCTGGCGGACAACGGCCTGTTCTTTTCCTCGGCGAACTCCATAAACTGGGGCAGGCTGCTGCCGCAGAC
>DBWE01000027.1:7115-15435 GCA_002308315.1 Clostridiales bacterium UBA1246
AATTACAGCGTTCCCACGGGCAATTTCGGCAATATACTGGCAGGGTGGCTCGCAAAGAAAATGGGCCTGCCCGCGGGGAAATTCATCTGCGCGTCCAATTCCAACAACGTGCTGACGGATTTCATCAAAACGGGGGTATACGACAGGAACCGCCGCTTCTACACCACCATGTCCCCTTCGATGGACATACTTATCTCCAGCAATCTCGAAAGGCTCCTCTACGCCATGAGCGGGGACGACGCCGAGGTGAGGGCATATATGCGCTCGCTGTCCGAAACGGGCAGATACAGCGTGTCTCCGGAGCTGACGGAAAAAATACGCGCCGATTTTTACGGCGCCTGGCGCAGCGAAGAGCAGACCGCCGGGACGATAGCCGAAATATACGGCAGAGGGATGCTCATCGATCCGCATACCGCGGTAGCCTGCGGGGCGCTGGAGGATTACCGCAGCGCGACCGGAGACGGCGCTCCCGCCGTGATAGTTTCTACGGCGAGCGCGTTCAAATTCTGCGACAGCGTTCTCGCGGCCCTGGGACGTCCGTCCGGCGCCGAGGGCGCGGAGCTCATCGAAAGGCTCGGAGCGGAGACCGGCGCGCCGGTGCCCGCGCCTCTCGCCGGGCTCGACAAGCGCAGAGTGCGCTTTACCGAGACCGTGGAAAAAACAGAAATGACCGGCGCGGTCCTCAGAATGCTGGGGCTCGGCTGATGGCGCTGTATGCTATCGGCGATCTGCATCTCTCCTTCGGCACGGACAAGCCCATGGACATTTTCGGGCCGAAATGGGAAAACCACGTCGAGAGGCTGCGGGAAGGCTTTTCCGAGCTGAACGGGGACGACGTATGCGTTATTTGCGGCGATCTCACCTGGGGCATGGAGCTTGCCTCCTGCGCGGAGGACTTCCTTTTTATCGACAGGCTGCCCGGCAGAAAAATAATACTCAAGGGAAATCATGACTACTGGTGGAGCACGGCGGCGAAGGCGAAGGCCTTTTTCGCGCAGCTCGGCATAACCACGATAGACATACTTCACAACAACTGCTTCTTTTACGGAGAAACGGCCATATGCGGCACGCGGGGCTGGATGACCGGAGAAAACGGCGGAGGGGAGCACGACAAAAAAATAACGGCGCGGGAGCTGCTGAGGCTCGAAGCCTCGCTCAAAGCGGCCGGAGACGCGGAAAAGCTGTGCTTCCTGCATTATCCGCCCAAATACGGAGCCGTCGAAAGCGCCGAGGTGACGCGGCTGTTCGGGGAATACGGCGTGAAAAAATGCTGCTACGGACATCTGCACGGCAAAGCGCAGGGCCTGGCCTTCAACGGGACGTACCGCGGCGTGGAATATCGCCTCGTCGCCGCGGATCACGTGGATTTCAGGCCCGTGAAAATTTTACAATAAAATATGGAAAAACGATGTTTTATGTGATATGATACCGTAACACGTTTGAACGGCGCGGCCTCGCGCCGAATGACACTGGGAGGACAGGCAAGAAAATGGAAGTAAAAAACGTAGAGAAAAAAGAAAAAAGCGCGGCCCTGCTCACCGTATCGGTCAGCCCCGAGGAGTTTGAGAAGGCTCTGACAAAGGCGTACAACAAGGCCAGGGGGAGCATACAGATACCCGGCTTCAGAAAGGGCAAGGCGCCGCGGAAAATAGTGGAAAGAATGTACGGCGAAGGCGTGTTTTACGAAGACGCGATAAACGAGATCGCCCCGGAGGCTTATTATTTCGCCGTGGAGGACAAGCAGCTCAGGACCGTCGCCCAGCCTTCCGTTGAGGACGCAAAGGTCGAGGACGACAAGTCTCTTACGCTGACTATAAACGCAGTGCTGTATCCCGAGGTGGAGCTCGGCAAGTACAAGGGCCTTGAGGCCGTCCGCAAGACGTCCAAGGTCGAGCCCGCCGAGGTCGAGGCCGAGATAGACAGGCTCAGAGAGCGCAACGCCACCGTTTCCGCGGTAGACAGACCCGCCAAGATGGGCGACACCGTGCTGCTCGATTACGAGGGATTTATGGACGGCGTACCTTTTGACGGCGGCAAGGGAGAGAATTACAGCCTCGAGCTCGGCTCCAACAGCTTCATCCCGGGCTTTGAGCTCCAGCTTACCGGCACCTCCGCCGGAGAGGAGACCGAGGTCAACGTGACCTTCCCCGAGAACTACAACGCCGAGGAGCTTGCCGGCAAGCCCGCCGTGTTCAAGTGCAGGATCCACGAGGTAAGAGAGAAGAAGCTGCCCGAGGCCGACGATGAGTTCGCCAAGGACGTGAGCGAATTCGACACGATAGACGAATACCGCAAGAGCATAGAGGAAAAGCTGCTCAAGAGCCGCGACGATCAAAACCGCAACGAGTTCCTCGGACTGCTGCTCGAGCAGATCGTCGCCGATATGAAGGCCGACGTGAACGAGGCCATGATAGACGAGCGCGCCGACGCGATGATACAGGACGTCGCTTCCCGCATACAGAACCAGGGCATATCCATCGAGCAGTACCTGCAGTGGATGGACATGAGCGTGGAGGACTTCAAGAACAGGCAGCGCGAGAACGCCGAAAAGCAGCTCATGCGCGAGCTTGCCCTTTATAAGATCGCGGAGCTCGAAAACATCACCGTGACCGACGAGGACAAGGAGAAGGAATACGCCAAGATGGCGGAGCAGTACGGCATGGACGCCGACACCATCAAGAAATTCTACAGCGACGAAATGCTTTCCGACAGCCTGCTTTACACCAAGGCCGCCGAGTTCGTGACCGACAACGCCGTGGCTCTGCCCGAGCCTCCTCAGGAAGAGAAAAAAGAGGAAAAGGAAGACAAGGACGCGAGCAAAGAGTGATTTTGCCCGGTGAGGAATAAAATGCTTTTCGTAAGGTTATGATTTCTCAGTATGTAAAGGAGGAGAACCGATGAGCTTGGTACCGTATGTTGTGGAGCAGACGTCGAGAGGCGAACGCTCGTATGATATTTATTCCCGCCTGCTCAACGACAGGATCGTGTTCCTCAACGGAGAGGTGGACAGCGCCAGCGCCAGCATAATAGTGGCGGAGCTGCTGTACCTGGAGGCTCAGGATCCGGATAAGGATATACAGTTCTATATCAACAGCCCCGGCGGCTCCGTGGCGGACGGACTTGCGATATACGACACCATGCAGTATATCAAGGCCGACGTATCGACCATATGCATAGGCATGGCGGCGAGCATGGGCGCGTTCCTGCTTTCCTCCGGCGCCAAGGGCAAAAGGATCGCCCTGCCCAACGCCGAAATAATGATCCACCAGGTGCTCGGCAGCGCCGAAGGGCAGGAGACAGATATACAGATAACGGCAAAACATATGGCAAAGATCAAAAAGACGCTCACCGAGATACTCGCACAGAACACGGGCAAGAGCTATGAGACCGTTCTGGAGGACTGTGAGCGCAACAACTGGATGAGCTCCGAGCAGGCAAAGGAATACGGTCTGATAGACAAGGTCATATATAAGAGATAGGAAGAAGCGCAATGCCCAAAATTGACGAGAGAAAGCCCGTAAGATGTTCTTTCTGCGGGAAATCGCAGGACGAGGTCAAGCGCATCATCGCAGGCAAGGGCGCATTTATCTGCGACGAGTGCGTCAGCCTCTGTCTGGAGCTGATGGAGGACGATATAAACGTCGCCGTCAAGTCTCCGGGCGCGGCCGCACTGAAAAAAGAGATCGGCGAGCTTCCCAAACCCGGTGAGATAAAAGCGTATCTCGACCAGTATATCATCGGACAGGAGCAGGCGAAGATCGCGCTGTCGGTGGCCGTTTACAACCACTATAAGCGCATCGTGAACGCCGCCTCCTCCGACGACGTCGAGCTGCAGAAAAGCAATATCCTGCTTATCGGCCCCACAGGCAGCGGAAAGACGCTGTTCGCCCAGACGCTCGCCAAGCTGCTCAAGGTACCCTTCGCCATAGCCGACGCCACGACCCTTACCGAGGCGGGATACGTGGGCGACGACGTGGAGAATATCCTCCTGCGCCTGCTGCAGGACGCGGATTACGACGTGGAGCTCGCGGAGAGAGGCATAATATACATCGACGAGATAGACAAGATCTCCCGCAAGAGCGAGAACGTGTCCATCACAAGAGACGTCAGCGGCGAGGGCGTACAGCAGGCGCTGCTGAAGATACTCGAAGGCACCGTAGCCAACGTTCCGCCGCAGGGCGGCAGGAAGCATCCGCATCAGGAATTCATACAGGTCGACACCACGAACATCCTTTTCATCTGCGGCGGGGCCTTTGCGGGGATAGAGCAGATAATCGAAAACCGCATGGACAAAAAGGCCATAGGCTTCGGCGCGGAGATAAAGAAAAAGGAAGAGAAAAACTTAGGCGAGATTCTGCAGAACGTGCGTTCCCACGATATACTGAAATACGGCCTGATACCCGAGCTGGTGGGAAGGCTGCCCGTGCTGACGCCGCTGCATTCGCTGGACAGGAGCGACCTTATCCGCATACTGACCGAGCCGAAAAACTCTCTGGTCAGACAGTATAAGACCCTGCTGAAATACGACGGCGCCGAGCTCATATTCACCGACGACGCGCTCGAGGCCATTGCCGACGTCACCATTGAGATGGATATAGGCGCGAGAGGCCTGAGGAGCGTCATGGAAAAGCTCATGACCGATATAATGTACTCGATCCCTTCGGAGAAGAACGTAGTATCGGTGGAGATCAACGGCGACTGCGTCAGAAACGGCGCGGAGCCCATTATAGTCAGAGCCGAGCCGGAAGCGGAAGCGGGAGAGCCCGAGGATGAAACGGGCGGGCCGGAAGCCGCGATGGACGCGGCGGTCTGAGAAACGTCAGCCAAACGGCGGGACGGCCGTACCGGCGGCCGCCCCGCGTGTTTTATGCAGCATGTCCCACGATCGGGGGACAGCAACGGGAAAGGAGAGAAAACGCGTGATCGAGCACGAAACCGAAAGGATACCGATGATAGCCCTCAGGGGACTGTCGGCATTCCCGAGCATGATACTGAACTTTGATATCGAACGCCCCAAATCCGTTGCGGCGCTCAACGACGCCATGAACGGAGACAGACGTATTTTCCTCCTGGCCCAGAGAGACATGGGGGCGGAGGAGCCGGCCGAGGACGAACTGTATACCGTCGGGACCATCGCCAACATCAGACAGATCCTCAGAATGCCCGGCGGCGGCGTGCGCGTGCTCGTGGAGGGCCTGAGACGCGCGAAAATGATAAGCCTCGTGACCGTAAGGCCGTTTTACAAAGCCGACGTGGAGCCGCTGACGGACAGCTATCCGCCCGGGGCGGCGGAGGAATGCGAGGCCCTGCTGAGACAGACCAAACAGCTTGTCGCCCGCTTCAACCAGCTCATACCCAACCACGCGGCGGACATGATGACCGCAGTGGCGGCGTCGACGGATCCCGGGTATATAGCGGATTATCTCGCTCAGAACATGCATATCGCCCATGAGGACAAGCAGAGGGTACTCGAGCAGCTTGATCCGGTGGCTAGGCTGGAGCTTGTAAACGAGATAGTCGCCCATGAAAACGAGGTGCTCGAGGTAGAGGGCGAGCTGAGACAGAAAACGCACGAGCGGCTCATGGCAAATCAGCGCGAGAGCATACTGCGCGAGCAGATGAAAACCATACAGTACGAGCTCGGCATGGGCGAGGATAACGAAGCCGCCGGCGAGGAAGAGGAGTACAGAAAAAAGATAGAAGAGCTCGGCGCCCCGGAGGAGGTCACCGAAAAGCTCATGAAGGAGCTTTCGCGCCTTTCGAAGCAGGGCTTCGGCTCGGCGGAGGCCGCCGTCATACGCAATTATCTCGATACCTGCCTTGCGGTGCCCTGGAACAGGAGCACCGAGGAGCGCGTGAGCGTGGAGGAGACCCGCAGGATACTCGACGAAGACCACTACGGCCTTCAGAAGGTCAAGGAAAGGATACTCGAGTTCGTTGCCGTAAGGCAGATAGCTCCGGATATAAAAAGCCCGATAATCTGCCTCGTGGGACCTCCGGGAACGGGCAAGACCTCGATAGGCATGAGCGTGGCAAGAGCGCTCAACCGCAAGCTCGCCCGTATTTCCCTGGGCGGCATACACGACGAGGCGGATATACGCGGCCACAGAAAAACGTATATCGGAGCCATGCCCGGCAGGATCATAAACGCCGTTACTCAGGCCGGCAGCAACAACCCGCTGCTGCTGCTTGACGAGGTGGATAAGCTCGGCAGCGATTACCGGGGCGATCCGTCCGCCGCGCTGCTCGAGGCGCTGGACTCGGAGCAGAACTTCGCCTTCCGCGATCACTATCTCGAGCTGCCCTTCGATCTGTCGAACGTGATGTTCATAACGACGGCCAACAATTCCTCCAATATCCCGGCTCCGCTCCTGGACCGCATGGAGGTTATAGAGCTCAGCAGCTATACCGACGAGGAAAAGCTCCACATCGCCAAGGAGCATCTGCTGCCCAAGCAGAGAAAGAAGCACGGTCTCAAGGCGCGTCAGCTCAAGCTGACCGACGGAGCGATACGAGAGCTGATAGCGTCGTATACGCGCGAGTCGGGCGTTCGCGTCCTTGAACGGGAGCTGGCCTCGATATGCCGCAAGGCGGCGGTCAAGGTCGCCGAAGAGGAGAAAAAGACGGTGACCGTAAAGCCGCAGATGCTCGAAGAATTGCTCGGACCGAGAAAGTACAAGCCCGAGAGCAGCGCCTGGGCAAAGCCGGAGGTCGGCCTCGCGCACGGTCTCGCGTGGACCAGCGTGGGCGGCGTGATGCTCGACGTGGAAGTCAACGTGGTCGACGGCATGGGCAAGCTCGAGCTCACGGGCAACCTCGGCAGCGTTATGCAGGAATCCGCCAGAGCGGGACTTAGCTATGTCAGAAGCCGCGCCGAGCTTCTCGGGATCGACCCGAATTTCTACAAGACAAAGGATATCCACATCCATTTCCCCGACGGCGCCACGCCCAAGGACGGCCCGTCGGCCGGCATAACGATGACCCTCGCCGTGATATCCGCGCTTACCGGAGCGCCGGTGCGCCCCGACACCGCGATGACCGGCGAGATCACCCTCAGAGGCAGAGTGATGCCCATAGGCGGACTGAAGGAAAAGACCATGGCCGCTCTGAGAGCCGGAATGAAAAACGTGATAATCCCCCGGGACAATGAGAGCGATCTTGAGGAAATAGATCCCGACGTAAAAAACGCGCTCAATTTCATTACGGCGGAGAATATCGACAGCGTTCTCCATTTCGTTTTGGATTTTACGGGCGTAGAGCCCTGGAAACCCGAAAAGAAGGAGACCCTCGGCGCCATACCGGCCGCGCCGCCCGTCATGCCCGACAGGACCTCGGCTGTACAACAGTAGAGCCGGCGCATAGAATGTATCAAAAACACAAGGCTGCTTTTCGGCAGTCTTGTGTTTTGATATTATTCGATGTTGGGAGGACAGCCTCTTGAAATACCATTTGATCGCAGCGCGCTCGCTGACCTACGGGCAGCGCATGGCCCGCGCGCTGAAGGACGCGGGCGTGACCGCGGCGCTCGTGCGGGGCAGCGGGGAAAACGGCTGCTCGTATTCCGTAAGGATAAAAGAAGGAAATCTCGCCGCGGCGGAAAGGATACTCGCCGGAGCGGGCTTCGGCGCGGTCGTGATAAGAGGTGAGCCGGAATGACTTTCCTTGACAGCGCAGCGACTACGCTTATAAAGCCCTATGAGGTCTACCGCGCCGCGGACAGGGCGATGCGGACCATGGCAAGCCCCGGCCGCGGCGCATACCGGGCCGCGGAGGCGGCGGCGGAGGAGGCCTACGAGTGCCGCCGTCTCGCGTCCGAGCTTTTCGGCGCTGAAAGCCCGGAAAAGGTCGTTATATGCTTCAATGCCACCCATGCGCTGAACATTGCCGTTAAAAGTCTTGTCGGGCCCGGGGACACGGCCGTGATATCGGGGTATGAGCACAATTCGGTGCTGAGGCCCCTTAAAGCCGTCGGAGCGCGTATCCGGACCGCGTCGTCTCCGCTCTTCGACGCCGCCGCTGCCCTGGAGGCATACGACAGGCTCCTCAGGCCGGGAGTAAAGGCGGCGGTGGTGAACCATGTGTCGAACGTGTTCGGCTTCATACTGCCGGTGAGAGAAATAGCGCGCATGTGCCGGGAAAGAGATATCCCGCTCATAATAGACGCCTCTCAGGCGGCCGGGACGCTGGAGACGGATATGTCGTCCCTCGGCGCGGCCTTCATGGCCATGCCCGGCCACAAGGGGCTATACGGACCGCAGGGGACTGGGCTGCTGCTGTGCGCCGGGAACGCAAAGCCGATCATCGAGGGCGGCAGCGGCAG
>DBWE01000027.1:15444-20378 GCA_002308315.1 Clostridiales bacterium UBA1246
CCGAATGGCTGCCGGACCGCCTGGAGGCGGGCACCCATAACATGCCGGGCATAGCCGGCCTGCGGGCGGGCATGGAATTCGTAAAAAAAACGGGCAGCGAGAATATACTGCGCCACGAACGGGAGCTTCTGAAACGGACGGCCGAGGCGCTGAGAGAAAACGGACGGCTGAAGCTGTTCCTGGCCGAGGACCCGGCCCTGCAGACCGGCGTTCTTTCCTTTTCGGTCAGGGATACGGACAGCGAGCGGGCGGCGGCCTTCCTCGCCCGGGAGGGAATAGCCGTACGCGCCGGGCTGCACTGCGCCCCGCTTGCCCACGCCACGGCCGGGACGGACACGGACGGAACGGTCAGGATAAGCTTCTGCGCCTTCAACACGCGGAGAGACGTGGACCGGCTCGTCCGGGCGCTGAAAAAAATGGAGTGATATTTTCGTATTTTATGTTGTCAAGAGAGCGCGGGTGAGATATAATATAATTTAGCATAATAGGCATATAGCAGCCTTGAAAACCGCTGAAGTCGGGGGTGAGCGCACTGGAGATCATCGGCAACGTATTCGACTTTGTATGGAGCTGCATAAGGACCATAAGGATAAGCGACGTCATCGACATGGCCGTGATCGCTTTCCTTATCTACGAGGTCCTTACCTTTATCTCAAGGACAGGCTCGTCACGCGTGTTCAAGGGCATCATACTGCTGATAGCGGTGCTGTGGCTGTCGAGCCTGATGAAGCTGTCCGTGGTCAGCTTCCTGCTGGGCAAGACCTTCGAGCTCGGCATCCTCGCGCTGCTGATACTGTTCCAGCCGGAGGTCAGAAAGCTGCTCGAAAGCGTGGGCAGCAGCAAGTTCACAAAGCTGCTGACGCGTCAGGAACGCTCCAAGGAGCTGGAGATAACCATAGGTCAGGTCATAAGCGCCTGCACGGAGATGTCAAAGAGCCGTACCGGCGCGCTGATAGTGTTCGAAAGGGACATAAGCCTTGACGAGCCCATAAAGACGGGCACCATGATAAACGCCGACGCCAACGCGGAGCTTCTGAAAAACATTTTTTACCACGGCGCGCCGCTGCACGACGGCGCGGTGATAATACGCGACGGAAGGATCGCCGCGGCGGGCTGTCTGCTGCCGGTGTCGACAAACGCGAATATAAGCAAGGAGCTCGGGACGAGGCACCGGGCCGGCATAGGCATGAGCGAGGCCGCCGACGCGGTATCCGTGATAGTATCGGAAGAGACCGGGGCCATCTCCATAGCCATAAACGGCAAGCTGAACAGAAGAGTATCGGAGGACACGTTCGAGACGGTGCTGAGAAACGAGCTGCTCCCCGAGCAGGAAGAGCACAAAACGTCGCAGTTGATTTCGAGGATGAAGAACAGTATCAATGAAAAAGTTAAGTAATTTACGCAAAAGCAAGACTTTATACCTCATAGTCTCGATACTTGCTTCCGTGCTGCTGTGGATGTACGTGGTGAACTACGAGAACAAGGACGTGAACAGCACCGTGTCGGGCATAGAGGTGGAGTTTATCGGCATAGACGAGATCCTCGCCGACAGACAGCTGGTGGTGACCGGCATGAGCGCGGGAAGCGTGGACCTTACGCTGCTCGGCAAGCGCAGCGTTGTCGCGCCGATATCCCGCGGCGACGTGCGCATCACCGTTGACCTTACCGACATACGCACGGCGGGAGAATACGACAGAGTGTATAACGTGGAGTTCCCCGGCGTGAGCAAGGGCTCCGAAGACGTTTTCATAATCTCGAAATCGCCGGAATACATCACCGTGAAGGTGGATCAGATGTCAAGAAAACCGGTGGAGATCGTCGGAGACTTCGACGGCAGCGTCGCCGAGGGATATATGCTCGAGCAGATAGAATACGAGCCGGAGACCGTCGAGGTCATGGGCCCGGCGGAGCTCGTTTCGCAGATACGCTACGCGCACGTGATCGTACAGAGAGAAAACCTCACAAAGAGCGTTACGGGCATAGTCAGCTTTACGCTGACGGATGAGAACGGCAACGCCGTAGTGGGCGACGGACTGACGACCGACGTGCAGGCAGTCAAGTACACGGTGCCGGTGGTCATGGTCAAGGACGTGGTGCTGGGTGTGGATATCATTCCGGGCGGCGGCGCCGGAGAGGAAAACGCTTTCGTGGAGATCGACCCGCCCGTGATAAGCCTGACGGGCAGCGCGGAAATACTCAACAGCATCAACCGCATTTCGCTCGGCTCCGTCGATCTGAGCGAGTTTGCCACGGCATACGGCAAAACCTTTACTATCCCGATACCCAATGAAGTCCATAACCTTTCCGGAGAGACCGAGGCGCAGGTCGAGGTCACGCTGAAGGGACTTGAGACGAAGCGGGTGATCGCGACAAATATCGAGCTGAACAACGTTTCCGAAGGCTATTCCGCCGAAACGGTTACCCAGTATAAGGAAGTGCTGGTCAGAGGCAAGGCGGAGGACCTTGAGAATATAGACGCAGACGACGTCGTGATCGTCGTGGATCTTGCCGGCATAGGCCAGGCGGTGGGAAGATACTCCCTTGCAGGACGGGTATACATCGACAGCGACGAAAACGTCGGCGCCGTAGGCAGCGGCTATACCGTCGTGGTGGACATCACGAAGGACGAGTGACGCGCCATGACACAGAGAGCTACGGTGGACGCGCTGCTCGGCGGCGGCCTTGCCCGCGTCAGAGTGGAGAGAGCGTCCGCGTGCGGCCACGACTGCGGGGAGTGTACGCTGGGCTGCGGAGAAGGACATAAGAGCATGAGCGTGCTTGCGCGAAATGCCGCCGGCGCGCTGAAGGGAGACTGCGTGACCATAGAGAGCTCCACGGGAAAGGTGCTGGGAGCGGCCGCGCTGGTATATATCCTGCCGCCGGTGCTGTGCGCGGCGGTTTACCTGCTGCTTTACGCGCTCGGGGCGAATGAAACGCGGTGCATAGCCGGGAGCCTGGGCGGTTTTGCGCTGGGGGCTGCCGCGGTCGCGGCGATAAACAGATTCATAAGACATGACAGACCGCTGGACTATGAGATAATATCCGTCGACAGCCGCGCAGCGGACAGAACGGACAAAACGGAGAGCGCAGACTGATGTTCGGGTATGTTCGCCCGCTGAAGGCGGAGCTGAAGGTAAAGGATTACGAGCTGTTCAAGGCGGCATACTGCGGGCTGTGCCACGCGATGAAAAAACGCTGCGGTATCGCGGGGCGCTTCGCGGTGAATTACGATTTCACCTTTCTTGCCATGCTGCTCGGAGATGAATGCGAGCTTTGCCGCCGCCGCTGCATAGCGTCGCCGTTCGTGAAAAAGAGCTGCTGCAAAGGCGGAGCGGCCATGGAAAGAGCGGCGGACATGAGCGTGATACTCGCTTACATGAAGGCGGACGACGCCGTGCGGGACCGGGAAGGCTTCAAATACCGCATCGCGCGCGCCGCGCTGCGCCGGGGATACGTCAAGGCGGCGCGCGACCGCGGAGAATTCGCGCATTTCTGCCGCAGGGAGCTCGAAGAGCTCTCGGCGCTGGAGAAAAAAAACAATCCGTCCCTGGATGAAAACGCCGATAAGTTCGCTTCCGTCCTCGCGCAGGCCGCGCAGGACGAGGAAGGGGAGAGAAAGAGGATACTCAGCCAGCTGCTTTATCAGCTGGGGCGTTTTATTTATATCGCGGACGCGGTGTGCGACATGGAGCAGGACGCGAAGGCGGGGCGCTTCAACGCCGTTGCCGCGCGCTACGGGGAAAAGCCGGACATGAGCGGGATAGAACGTCTGCTCGGCCATACCGCCGGCCTTATATCCTCGGCCTTCGAGCTGCTCGACAGGACAGCGTATACCCCGGTATTGGAAAACATCATTTATCTCGGCCTGCCCTCGACGGCGGCCGCGGTGCTGGACGGCAGCTTCGGTTCGCCGCATAAAAAAACTAAGGAGCGTTTATGAAGGATCCGTATTCGGTACTCGGAGTATCGCCGAACGCCGGCGAGGAAGAGATAAAAAAAGCATACAGGGATCTTGCGCGGAAGTATCACCCCGATAATTATCAGGACAACCCTCTTGCCGATCTGGCTCAGGAAAAAATGAAGGAGATAAACGAAGCCTACGACGCGGTGAGCAAGGGCCGCGCCTCACAGAGCTCCTCGGGTTACGGGGGCTCGGCCTCGGCTTCGGAGGGATACCGCCGCAGCGGCACGTCGGGCACCGGATATGCGGGCTCGTCCGTTTACGCGGAGATCAGGCAGGCGATACGCCGCGGAGATATCAACGCGGCAAGACAGAGACTTGAGAGCATGAGCCGCCGCGACGCCGAATGGTATTTTCTGATGGGCAGCGTAAACTACAAGCGCGGCTGGATCGACGAGGCGGAGCGCAATTACCGCACGGCAGTGAGCATGGATCCGACCAATCCGGAATACAGACAGGCCCTTCAGTATATGAACGCGGGAGGCAGCTTTTACCGTCCGGCGGGGGCGGGAAACATAAGCAGGCAGAGCCTGAACTGCTGCGGAAATCTGCTGCTCGCGGACTGCTGCTGCGAATGCATGGGCGGAGACCTGGTGCCCTGCTGCTGATATGAGCTCTGCAAGAAAGCTTACTTTTTCCGCCGTGATCGCCGCGCTGGAGGCCGCGCTGCTGTATCTGGGGAGCGCGGCGCCCTCCGGAAGGATCGCGATGACGGCCGTCGCCGCCCTCGGAGCCGCGCTCGTTACCGTGGAATGCGGGAGAGCATACGCNNCTGGCATCCTTCGCCGTTTCGGCGGCCGCTGCGCTGCTGATATGCCCGATGAAGCTGGTGCCCGCGGTATACGCTTTGTTTTTCGGATGGTACCCGATACTGAAAAGCGCTGTGGAACGGCGGATAAGACCCCGTCTGCAGCTGCCTTTGAAGCTGGCGGCGCTGCTGGCGGCGGAGGCCCTCATTTATCTCGCGTATTCC
>DBWE01000027.1:20399-22741 GCA_002308315.1 Clostridiales bacterium UBA1246
ATCCGCGGCTGCCGCGGCGATATCGCTCCCGGCATTTGTGCTGTACGACCGACTCATGAGCGCGCTAATAGAAATATACATAAACAGGAAGACGAAAAAATGATCAACAGTATGACGGGCTTCGGCAGCTGCAAAAGCACCGAAGGACCTGTAAACATCAGCGTGGAGATCAAAAGCGTGAACAATCGCTTTCTTGACTGCTCCGTTAAAATTCCTAGGGCGTATTCTTTCGCCGAGGAAACGGTAAAAAGCCTCGTTCAGTCCGCCCTCGCCAGAGGCAAGGCTGACGTGTTCATCGGCGTAGACGACAGCGAAAAAAGCGAAGCCGCGGTGCGCGTGAACGAAAACGTGCTGAAGGCGTATATGGACGCCTTCGCGGCCATGGAGAAAAACTACGGCATAAAAAACGACATGGGCGCCGCGGCGTACGGCAGGCTGCCCGAGGTGCTGAGCGTGGAAAAGGCGGAGACGGACGCGGAGGCTTTTACCGAGCAGCTCAGAGCGGCGGTAAGGGAAGCGCTGGACAAGCTGTGCGCCATGCGCGCCGCCGAGGGAGAGCGTCTTGCCGCCGACATCTCCTCAAAACTGGATACGATAGAAAAGCTGCGCCGCGCCGTGGAGCTGCGAAGCCCGGAAACGGTGAAGGAGTACCGTGAGAAGCTCGGCGCGCGCATGGAGGAGATCCTGCAGGGAGTCAATATAGACCAGTCGAGGATACTTGCCGAGGCCGCGATATTTGCCGACAAGACGGCTGTGGATGAGGAGCTCGTAAGGCTCGGCAGCCATATAAAGCAGATCAGAAAGCTGCTGGCGGACGGCGGCAGCGTGGGGCGCAAGCTGGATTTCCTGGTGCAGGAGCTCAACCGAGAGGCAAACACGATCGGCTCCAAATGCTCCGATCTCGAAATAAGCGGGATCGTGATAGAACTGAAATCCGAAATAGAGAAAATACGCGAGCAGGCGCAGAATTTGGAATGACCGGAGGAAATACCGTGAAGCTTGTGAACATCGGTTACGGCAATATGGTGTCGGCCGGGCGAATAATAGCCATAGTCAGTCCGGAGTCGGCTCCGATCAAAAGGATAATCCAGGACGCCCGCGAGAGCGGACGGCTCATCGACGCCACGTACGGCAGAAAAACGAGGGCGGTGGTGATAGCCGACAGCGGCCACGTGATCCTCTCGGCGATACAGCCCGAGACGGTCGGCAGCAGGATAACGGGGGAAACGGCGGAGGAAGACGATGAATAACGGAGAAAAAGGCAGACTTTTCGTTATATCCGGCCCCTCGGGAGCCGGGAAAAGCACACTCGTCGCCCGGCTGCTCGAACGCCTGGACAATGTGTATTTTTCCGTTTCGGCGACCACGAGGGAGCCCAGGCACGGGGAGACGGACGGAAAGGATTATTTTTTCGTATCCCACGATAAATTCAGGGAAATGATAGCCGGGGGAGAGCTGCTGGAGTACGCCGAGTACGTGGGGAATTATTACGGCACCCCCGCCGGCCCATGCGACGAAATGCTCAGCCGCGGACGGGACGTGATACTCGATATCGAAACGCAGGGCGCCGCTCAGGTGATGAAGCTGCGGCCCGACGCGATAAGCATGTTCATCTTTCCGAAGAGCTTTGAACAGCTCGAGGAAAGACTGAGGCTCAGAAAGACCGACAGCGAGAAAAAAATACTCGCGCGTCTTGCTCAGGCCCGCATAGAATGCCGGCGGGCGGAGATGTATAAATATATAATAATCAACGACAGGGTCGAAACGGCCGCCGACGAGGCGGAGGCCGTGATCACGGCGGAAAAATGCAGGACCGTGAACAGACTACATTATTTGACGGGAGATTGATCAAAATGATGCTTTATCCTTCCATGAGTACGCTGCTCTCCAAAATAAACAGCCGCTACCTTCTGGTGAACGTGGTGGCAAGGCGCTCGCGCGATATTTCCGAGGACGCCATCGACCGCGGCGAGCCGCTGAGAAAAAAGGCGGTGTCGCTCGCGATTGACGAGGTCGCCGAAGGAAAATGCGGCGTCGTTACCAACAGGGAATACGACTGATCCATGATAGCAAGGGTCGCGCTGGCCGACCTCGGCTATGCCATAGATAAGCTTTACGACTATTCCGTGCCGGATGAGCTTGCCGCGCAGGCCGAGCCCGGCAGGCGGGTATCCGTGCCCTTTGCCAGAGGCAACCTCCGGAAGGAGGGCATGGTGATTGAGCTTGCGGAGAAAAGCGAGTTTTCACAGCTGAAAAGCATAGACGCCTGGCTTGACGACAAGCCTCTGCTCACGGCAAAGCAGCTTGAGCTGGCAAGGTGGATGAAAAAACGCTTTTTCTGC
>DBWE01000027.1:22754-22985 GCA_002308315.1 Clostridiales bacterium UBA1246
CCTATTACGACGCCGTGAAGGCCATGCTCCCGGCGGGAGTATGGATGAAAAACAAATGCGTGTGCCGTATCTGCACGGATGCGGAAAGCGCGCGCGCCGCCGCGGAGGGAGACGGCACGGCCGAAGCCGTGATCGGGCTTCTTGCCGGGAGAAACGGCAGCGCGGAGCTTTCTCTGCTCACGGAGCTTCTGGGCCCCGGGGCGGCGGAGGCGGTATCAAGGCTGGAAAAAG
>DBWE01000027.1:23035-23384 GCA_002308315.1 Clostridiales bacterium UBA1246
CGCCTTGTGATAAGCGGAGAAGAGGCCGCCGCGGAGGCTGACGCGAAAGCGCGCCGGGCGCCGCAGCAGGCGGAGCTCCTCCGAGTGCTCGCCTCTTTCGGCGAAGCCTCCGTAAAGGAGCTGCGCTACTATACCGGCGCGTCGCTGCAGAGCGTGCGCGCGCTGATAAAAAACGGATATATCGAGATCGTAAAGAAAACGGCATACAAAAGGCCCAGGTTCACTCCCACGGACAAGCCCGTGATCAGGGAGCTGAGCAAGGAACAGCAGGCGGCCTACGAGGGAATAAAAGAACTGCTGACGGCGCGGAAGGCCGCCGCCGCGCTGCTTTACGGAGTAACCGGCAGCG
>DBWE01000027.1:23453-23668 GCA_002308315.1 Clostridiales bacterium UBA1246
TGCCGGAAATCGCGCTGACGCCCCAGCTGATGGACGTGTTTTACAGGCATTTCGGAGACCGGGTAGCGGTGCTGCATTCCTCGCTGACCACAAGGGAACGCTATGACGAGTGGCGCAGGATAAAGGACGGAAAGGTGGACGTGGTCGTCGGCACGCGCTCGGCCGTGTTCGCGCCGATGGAAAAGCTGAGCCTGCTCATAATAGACGAGGAACAG
>DBWE01000027.1:23760-26880 GCA_002308315.1 Clostridiales bacterium UBA1246
CCGTCCGTGGAAAGCATGTACAACGCCCGCACGGGCAAATACAACCTGTTCACGATGAGCGGACGGTACAATACCATGCCGCTGCCGAGGGTGATGACGGCAGATATGAAGCAGGAGCTTCGGGACGGCAACGGTTCGGATATCAGCCGCGTGCTCCTGCGCGAGCTGAGGGAGAACATAAGCCGGGGAGAGCAGAGCATACTGCTGATAAACCGCAGAGGCAGCAGCAGCGCGGTCACCTGTCCGGAGTGCGGATATGTTTTCTCNNCGCTGCAGCGTATCGCTGACCTATCATTCGGCAAACCATCGGATGATGTGCCATTACTGCGGATACTCCCTGACGGCGGTGAAGACCTGCCCGGAATGCTCCGGGATACTGAGCTACGGCGGAGTGGGAACGCAGAAGGTGGAGGAGGAACTGCGGCGGGCCCTGGACGGGACGGAGATCATCCGCATGGATACGGATACGGTCAGCGCCTCAAATACCCATGAGGACATCCTGCGCCGATTTGAAAAGGAACGGACGCCCGTACTTATAGGCACGCAGATGGTGGCCAAGGGCCTGGATTTCGACAACGTTACGCTGGTGGGCGTGATAAACGCCGATCAGTCTCTTTACAGCGGCGATTACAGAGCGGGAGAGCGCACGTTCAGCCTGATAACCCAGGTGGTGGGACGCGCCGGACGCGGGGGCAAGGAGGGCAGGGCCGTTATACAGACGCTCACTCCCGACAATCCCGTCATTCAATGCGCCGCGAGACAGGATTACGACAGCTTTTACGAAAACGAGATAAAGCTGCGGCAGATACTGCGGGCCCCGCCCGTGATGGAGCTCTACTGCGTGACCGTTTCGGGAAGCGAGGAGCACAGAGTGCTGCAGTGCGCGGGCGAGCTCGCCGCGTCGCTGGAGCGGTCGACAAGCTCCCGTGTGCTCGGACCGGCGCCCGCGGCCGTACTCAAGGTGAACGACCGCTACCGGTACCGCGTAACGGTGAACGCGGAGCCCTCCGCGGAGATAAGGGCGATCATCGCCGCCGCGATAAAAAAATATTCATCCGATAAAAGATTCAGGGATCTGTCGCTGCACGGCGACACCGATCCCACGGAATGAGGTCGAAAACATTGGGAATAAGAAAAATACTGACAAAGGGCGATCCGAGCCTGAAAAAAAAGAGCCGTGCCGTAACGGAATTCAATCCGAGGCTGCACCAGCTGCTTGACGATATGAGGGACACTCTCGAACAGGCAAACGGCGTGGGACTTGCCGCGCCGCAGGTCGGCGTGCTGCGCAGGGTAGTGATCGTGGAGGACGTGAGCGGGGACGAGCCGGTCATTTACGAGCTGGTCAATCCCGAGATCGCCGAGGCGCAGGGCGAACAGATCGGCCCGGAGGGCTGTCTGAGCCTGCCGGATATCTGGGGCATCGTCACCAGACCGGAGCACGTGAAGGTGAAGGCTCAGGACCGCTTCGGAAACGAGTTCTTCCTCGAGGCGGACGAGCTGCTTGCAAGGGCGTGCTGCCATGAGATAGATCATCTCGAGGGCGTGCTGTTCGACGAGATAGCCGACCGCTTCCTTGACGACGAGGAGCTTGCCGCGCTCAGCGCGGACGAAGAGTGATCCGCCGCGGCCGAAAGGAAGAATATGAGAGTATTGTTCATGGGCACGACGGATTATGCCGAGGCCTGCCTCGACGCGGTAATAAAGGCCGGTCATGAGGTGACCGCGGCGGTCACACAGCCCGACAGACCGAAAAACCGCGGAATGAAGCTCGCGAAAAGCCCCGTCAAGGAATATGCCGAGAGGGCCGGGATACGCGTGATGCAGCCGACGGCGCTCAGAACGCCGGAGACCGCGCAGGCGTTCGGGGACGCCGGAGCGGATATATTCGTCGTGGTGGCCTACGGGCGCATACTGCCGCAAAGCCTGCTGGATATCCCGGAGAAGGGCTGCGTGAACGTACACGCCTCGCTCCTGCCGCAGTATCGCGGCGCTGCCCCGATCAACTGGTGCATCCTCATGGGTGAAAAGGAGGCCGGCGTCACCACGATGTTGACCGACGCCGGCGTGGATACGGGCGATATGCTCCTCAGACGCAAGACCGAAATCGGCGAGCTGGAGACGGCGGGCGAACTGACCGTGCGCCTGGCAAAGCTCGGCGCGGAGCTGCTCATCGAAACGCTGGATCAGTATATCGCCGGCGCGCTCACGCCCATCCCGCAGGACCCGGAGAAGGCCACCCACCAGCCCATGCTGGACAAGGAGATGGGCCGCATCGACTGGACGCGTCCGGCAGCGCAGATCGCCTGCCAGGTGCGCGGCCTGAANNAAAGCCGCTCGGAGCAGAGCTGCTCGTCAAGACGCTCTCGGATATCGAAAACGGTACGGAGAAAAGGACTCCCCAGGACGCTTCCCTCGCGACTTACGCTCCTCCCATAACCAAAGAGCTTTGTCCGATAGACTGGAACTCCGCCCCGGAACGCATAGCCGACAGGATACGCGGGCTCGATCCGAGGCCGGGCGCGACGGCGGTTTTCGGCGGCGCGGTGTACAAGCTGTTTTCCCCGCGTCTGAGCGACAGGCGTACCGATGCGGCGCCGGGCAGCATAGTTTCCCGGGACCGCGGCGGTCTGGAAATAGCCTGCGCGGACGGAAGATGCATCATAGCCGCCGAGCTTCAGGCGCCCGGAGGCAGGCGCATGAGCGCCGCGGATTTCCTCAGGGGGCATACTCTCGAATGAAGCGCGCGGTGACGGGAAGAGAAGCGGCCGTAAAAGCGCTTGCGGCCTTCGAAAAAAACGGCGCGTGGTCGGACGCATATCTCGACGGACTCATCAAAAACGAGAGCATGGACCGGCGCGAGGCCGCCCTCGCCGCGAGACTCTGCGGCGGAGTGCTGCAGAACATGACGCTGTGCGACAGCTATATCGAGCCGTATATACGAAAAAAGCTCGACACGGAGGTGCGGCAGATACTGCGCACCGCCGTATATCAGATCGCTTTTACGAGGATACCCGCGAGAGCGGCGGTCAGCGAGGCCGTGGAGCTGACAAAGAAGCTGTGCAACGGCGGCGCGGCGTCGCTCGTTAACGCCGTTCTGAGACGGCTCACGTCCGACGT
>DBWE01000027.1:26942-31665 GCA_002308315.1 Clostridiales bacterium UBA1246
ATTTCAAAAAGCTCATAGGCACCGAAAAAACCGTGCGCCTTCTGGAGGCGGACAATGAGGTCCCCGAGGCTTCCCTGCGCGTGAACCGCATCAAATGCGATCCGGAGACGGCGCTCGGCGCGCTTGCGGCCGAGGGNNGTGGAGGCAAGGCGCGAGGGAGAGTTCCTCTACGCGGGGAAGACGGGGCGCGTAAGCGGTTTGAAAGCGTTCCGCGACGGCCTTGTCACCGTACAGGACGCCTCAGCGGCGCGAGCGGTGGAGCTGGCCCTGCTCAGACCGGGCATGAGGGTGATGGACGCCTGCGCCGCGCCGGGCGGCAAGAGCTTTCTCGCAGCGCAGATAATGGACAATACCGGCAGCATCCTTTCCTGCGATATTTATTCGTCCAAGCTTGCGGATATAAGCGAGGGAGCGGAAAGACTCGGCGTAAAGATCGTCTCCGTAGAGCGGCGCGACGCGTCGAAGCCGGACGCGGCGCTGAACGAAAGCTTTGACGCCGTCCTGGCCGACGTGCCCTGCTCGGGCATGGGCGTGATAAGAAAAAAACCGGAAATACGATTTAAAAGCTTTGACGATATCGCGGGGCTTCCGGAGCTTCAGCTGGCGATAGCGGACAATCTCGCGGCGTACGTGAAAAAGGGCGGGGTGCTCCTGTATTCCACCTGTACGCTGATACGGGAGGAAAACGAGGGCGTCGTCGGGGCTTTCCTCGCCGCCCACGGAGAGTTCGTAAAAGAAGAGGAAGAAACGATCTGGCCATTCGAGCGCGGAACGGACGGGTTCTATATATGCAGGCTGAGAAAAAAGATATAAAATCCATGCTCCCGGACGAAACGGCGGCATGGCTCCGGGAAAACGGCGAGGCGGCATACAGGGCCGGGCAGATATTCCGCTGGCTGTCAAAGGGAGCGGAAAGCTTTGATGAGATGACGGATATGAACGCCGCTCTCAGGGCAAAGCTGGACGGCAGCTTTTATATCAGCGTTCCTCAGGCGGCGCGCAGACAGGAGTCGCAGCTGGACGGGACGGTGAAATATCTGTGGAGGCTGCGCGACGGAAACGCCGTGGAGAGCGTGGTGATGAGCTACGGCTACGGCAACACGGTGTGCATATCCTCGCAGGCAGGCTGCCGTATGGGCTGCGTTTTCTGCGCCTCGACCGGAGCGGGATACGTAAGAGACCTTGAGCCGTCGGAAATGCTGGATCAGGTGCTGTTTTCAGAAAAGGACAGCAAAAAGCCGATATCGAATATCGTAATGATGGGGATAGGGGAGCCGCTCGACAATTTCGAAAACGTGATGCGGTTTCTTGAAATAATAAATCATCCCGGCGGACGGAACATGAGCATGAGGCACGTTTCCCTGTCCACCTGCGGACTCGTCGAGGGGATAGACAGGCTTGCCGAAAGGGATCTGCAGCTTACGCTGTCGATATCGCTGCACGCCCCGGACGACGAAACGCGAAGAAAACTGATGCCGACCGCGGCGAGATACACCGTGGCGGAGCTTATCGGCGCGTGCCGAAGATATTTTGAAAAAACAGGCAGGAGAATATCTTTCGAATACGCGCTTATCAAAAACGTAAACGACAGTGAGGAGCAGGCAAAGCTGCTCTCGTCGCTGATGAAGCGGGTACGCGGACACGTAAACATAATCCCTCTCAACAGGGTAGAGGGCAGTCCGCTCATCCCGGGAGATACGGCGGCGTTTGCCGCAAGGCTGGAACGGCTGGGCGTCAACGCTACGGTGAGACGGCGGCTGGGAGCGGATATAGACGCGGCCTGCGGACAACTCAGACGGAAAGGGGTGTCGGAGCTTTGCGGCACTGGGAAAAAAGCGACCGGGGCAAGGTAAGGAGCAGCAATCAGGACTGTTGCTGTCTGCTCGAACTGAGCGACGCTCGGGATATCGAGAGCTATGCCGCGGTCGTCTGCGACGGCATGGGCGGCGCAAAGGCCGGAAATGTCGCCAGCAGCATGGCGGCGGACTGCTTCAAAAACATTCTGCTGGATAACTTCACGGGCTTTGAGGACGCGCGCGGACTGATCGAGCGCGCGGTATACCAGGCCAATTCCGAAATATATGCCAGGTCGGCGTCCGACGCGCGATTCAACGGCATGGGGACCACGTTCGTCGCCGCGGTGGTAAGCGGAGGCAAGGCGCTGGTCGCGAACATAGGCGACAGCCGATGCTATATCGTGGGCGGCGACGGCATACGGCAGATAACGAAGGATCATTCCGTCGTCGAAGAAATGGTGGACAGGGGCGAGATAACCCGAGCGGAGGCCTGGCTGCATCCGAGACGCAATTACATAACGCGCGCTCTCGGCACGGAGCGGGAGATACAGTGCGATTTCTATACCGCGGAGCTTGGGAGCGGAGACATGCTGCTGCTGTGTACCGACGGCCTCAGCGGAGTGCTCAACCCGCAGGAGATCCTTTTCGAGCTTATTTACGGCGGGGAAAGAGAAACTGCGATCGACCGCCTCATAGATATCACTCTTGCGCGCGGAGCGCCGGACAACGTAACGGCAGTGCTCATCTCCATGCAGTAAGGGAAAGGGACCGAAGATGGAAAACAAGGATCAATATATCGGCCGGATGCTCGACAACCGGTACGAGATAATAGAAAAGATAGGCGTGGGCGGCATGGCCGTGGTGTATAAGGCCCTGTGCCACAGGCTCAACAGGTACGTCGCCGTAAAAATACTCAAGGACGACCTGGCGGAGGATGAGGATTTCAGACGCCGCTTCCACAGCGAGGCGCAGGCGGTCGCGATGCTGTCCCACCCAAACATAGTCACCGTGTACGATACCAGCCGCAGCTCCGACGCGGAGTATATCGTGATGGAGCTGATAGAGGGCATCACTCTCAAGCAGTATATGAACAAGCGGGGAGTGCTGTCGTGGAAAGAGGCTCTGCATTTCGCCATGCAGATATCCAAGGCTCTCATCCACGCGCACAGCCGCGGCATCATACACAGAGACATCAAGCCGCACAACATCATGATACTGAAGGACAGCAGCGTAAAGGTCGCAGACTTCGGGATAGCGCATCTTACGTCGATGCAGCAGAGCACCCTGACGCAGGAGACCCTCGGCAGCGTTCATTATATTTCTCCCGAGCAGGCCAAGGGCGCTCACACGGACGCGCGCACCGATATTTATTCCCTCGGAGTGGTCATGTACGAAATGGTCACGGGCAGGCTGCCCTTTGAGGGAGACAGCGCGGTCTCCGTGGCGATACAGCATATCAGCTCCATACCGCTGATGCCCAGCGAGATAAACCCGGATATCCCCGCCGGCTTCGAGGCCATAACCATGAAGGCCATGAATCCGGATCTGAACCAGCGCTACCAGTCGGCGGAAAAGCTGTATGAGGACATGGAAAACCTCAGAAAAAATCCCGACGCCGAATTCAGCGCGGAGGATATAGGCGAGATGGAAGGTCTCGCCGCGGATACCTCCCGCTCGCAGCCGAAGAGCGAAGAGCAGACTCCGGATCCGGAAACGGTGCGCAGCATCAGGGCCGCGGAGGCGGAATACGCCAAAAGCAGGCGCCGTTCGCGCAACGTGGCGATGTTCGCGGGAATGTTCCTTGTCATACTGTTCATAGTGGGAGTGTTCCTGTATCTGTGGGGATATTGGCTCGACGATATGTTCACGGAGCCGGAGACGATGTCGGTGCCGCAGTTTACCGGCCTTAAGCTGGATGACGTGCTGCTCAACCCGGCGTATACCGACTATTTCGATTTCATCCCCACCTATGACAGCAGCGACGAGGTCGAAAGCGGGTACATTATCAGCCAGAGCCCCTCTGAGGGACGCACGGTGATAAAATCCGAAAACAAGCCGGATATAAAGATAGTGGTCAGCAGCGGCAGCGAAGTGGTGATCATGCCGGACCTCGTCAATATGGAGTCCCGCACCGCGTTTTTGAGACTGCAGAAAATGAAGCTGGTGGCGGAGGAGGACAGAAAGACCTCCGACAGCGTAACGGAAGGATACGTTATCGAGACCAACCCCAGAGCGGGAGAGCCGCTGGTGCCCGGAAACAAGGTATACGTGACCGTCAGCGACGGACCGGAGATAAAGTACGTCGACATGCCCGATCTCATGGGCGACAACGTCGAGCTTGCAAAGGGCAAGCTTGAGGCGCTCAACCTCACCGTGGGCGTGATAACCCCCGTAGAGGACGAGCACGAGGAAAACACGGTGATATTCCAGAGCGT
This sequence comes from Clostridiales bacterium UBA1246, assembly GCA_002308315.1. Taxonomy (GTDB): domain Bacteria; phylum Bacillota; class Clostridia; order Oscillospirales; family Oscillospiraceae; genus UBA1246. The sequence goes on from DBWE01000027.1 coordinate 31,174, forward strand.
CAAGAGCGGTACCTCCGTGCCGGAGCACACGAAAGTCAATCTGAATATCGCCGTGAGCGGCGGCACGCCGGAGACGCAGGAAGACCCGGGGACGGGCGAAGTGTTTACGCCCGACGGCCCGACGGCCTCCGCGCCGCCCATGCCCAGCGAGCCCCCGGACGACAACGTCATCCGGCCGCCGGACTTCGCGGACGGAAATTGATAAGGGGCAGGATAGTCAAGGCGCTGAGCGGCTTTTGGTACGTCAGCACGGAGGACGGCGTGCTTGAATGCCGGGCGCCGGGCAAATTCAGAAAAAACAATATCCTTCCGCTGGTGGGGGATATCGCCCTCGTCGAACCGCTGGGCGGAGGAAAGGGCAGCCTCGGAGAGATACTGCCGAGGAAAAACGAGTTCGTCAGACCGGCCGTCGCAAATGTCGACATTATGGTCATCATAGCCTCGGCGGCGATACCGGCGACCGAGCCGTATCTCATAGACCGGGGCGCGGCG
>DBWE01000173.1 GCA_002308315.1 Clostridiales bacterium UBA1246
GAACCGCCGGAGGAGGAGCCCCCGGAGGAACAGCCCCCGGAAGAAACCGACGAGACTCAGACCGAACGGGACGGTGAAAACGACGCCCCGGACGGGGAAACGGGAAGCGAAGACACGCCCGGGGAAACGGAGGACGACCGGACGGATACGGACACTGAGAACGACGCGCAGTCCGGCTCCGGCNNNGCGCCGTCCGGCTCGGACGGCGCTCCGACCGGCACGGGCGGAGGCGCGGATACTCAGCCGCCCGACGGCGGCGATACAAGGCCCGGCGATACCGGCGAAGAGGGCGGAGAAGAAACCGGGATCAGGCTCGGCATGGTAATGAGCTGGCTCGAGTACGACGGCGGCGAGGGCATTCTTGTCTGCGCTCCCGACCGAAGCGCGGAGAAAAAGCTGTTCGGGGCCCGACTGAACGACGGAGTGTTCGCCTGGTCGCTGTCTTTCACCGGGGCCGACGCGGCGAACACGGAGATAAAGAGCATAACGGTGAGCAGCGGCAACGGCGAAGAGCCGGTCGGCGCGGAGGGAACGCTGCGCCTTTCGCTGCCGGAGGGAGAGAGATACCGGGAGTATACCTTCACCGCGGACGCTTCGGTAAAGAGAGCCGACGAAAACAAAAACGAGATCAGCGACGACGTTCGCTTCGTTTTCGTCATACGCTACTGCGACGCTCCCGACGTGGAGCTGAGTGTGAGCCGAACGGACGAAGGCTCGCAGGCGGGCGCAGTCTGTCGGGCCGGAGAGAGCGCGGCATGGGCCCTGAGCGGCGCGGAGCTGCCGGACGGCCTGCTGAATTACGCCTTCGCTCTTTCCGGAGCGGATGCCGGAGATTATGAGATAAGCTCGGCGGAATACGTCGCGGACGGCGGAACGGCGGGAGCTATGGATATTCCGCTCGGCAGCATGACGCTGAGCGTGCCGGAGGGCGGGGAAGAGCGGGTATATACGATACTCGTCACGGCCGAAGCGAGGGAAAGCGCCGCGGAGAGCGGCGCGGCGCCGGCGAATTTCACGGTGACGCTGACGTACCGCGAGCTGCCCCCGGACCCGGCGCTGAGCTTTACCTGGTATAAAAAGAGCGTCACACCTTACACGGTCGAATGTCAGCCGAACGGCAGCGCCAATATGGAGGTAAAGCGCGGGCAGCTTTCGAACGGCTCGCTGATGTATAAGTTAGAGCTCACCGGCGCCGGCGCGGCTCACGCCGAACTGACCTCGGCAGTGCTGTACGGCCCCGACGGGAGCAGCGTGCTGACGCTCCCGGGAGGCAGCGCGGCAATGAGCGTCCCGGAGGGCGCGGCCTCGGCGCGGTATACGCTGGAGGTCACCGCGGAGATCGGGGGCGGCGAAGAAGGCGGCGGGACGAGAACGGTGAATTACAGCATCGACCTGAGCTGTTCCGACGACGTAAGCATCATAATGAGATATTACGTCGACGAGAACGACGCATTCGTCATGCGCAGCATGACCTGCGAAAACGGGCGCAGCGTCACGGCGGAGGCGGTATATACCGATCAGCTCGACGGCGGCCTGCTGCCCTTCAGCTTTACTCTCGCGGGCGAGGACAGCGACCGGGTAAGCATAGTGATCATAAGCTGCTTCCAGAGCGGCAGCGGGAAAAGCAAGACCCTGCGGCCGAGAGAGCCCGCCGCCGTATACACCGGCAGCATGACCCTGCTGCTCAAAGACGGAAAAACCGGCGAAAACCTTTTCACGGTCACGGCGGAGGACAGGGACGGCAACGATTACAGGTTCAGCTTCAGCGTGCCGTACAAGCCGCGGGGAGACGATAAAGAGGTATTTATAGAAGTCAACCTTCGGGACGGTCAGACGGTGAAGAACGAAACGGAGTTCGATCTGACGGTCTCCGCCTATACGAAGGACGAGGAGGGGAACGCGGCGGACTATATCCGCGCCAGCGGAGCGGATACCAAGCTGATCGTTAAACTGGACGGCGAGGAGCTGCGCTCTACCGGCGCCTCCGGCTATATCCAGCAGTATACCCTCTACCCGGCAAACCCGGAAAGCGGCGATAAAAATACCCACGTGCTGGAGATATACGCCGAGGACGCCTACGGCAACAGCAAAACGATCACGCTCGAACTTATCGGCGAGCGCACCGGCGCGGGCGAGCCCATAGGCAGGGCGGAAATATATATCGACATGACCGTGCTCGGCCTCGGCGTGGAGGGGCCGGTATACTACGACGTTCTTGCCGACGAGCCGATATCCTACACCGTGGCGAAGGCGGTATGGGGCTACGACGCGGGGGAGAAGTTCGGCCGCGCCAAGGACAGCTTCGGCTGGCCGGAGCAGTTCTGCTCATACTCCGGTTCCCTCGACATGGGCTTTTATCTGCAGCGGCTCGGTTACAGCGGCCTCGGCAGTATGGCCAGGGTCCTGAACTGCAGGAGCTTCAACGACCTCGGAGATACAAAGGAAGAGATCCTTCAGGCGATAGACGATCATTTCGGCGAGAGCAGCGAGCTTGCCGTGCTCTGGCGCTGCATCTATATGAACGGCATTTCTTTGGCCGAACACGATCCGGACAGCATAGGCGAATTTGACTTTACCCGCGGCTCGGGCTGGACGTATGCCGTGGGCGGCGGGACGTTTTACCCCGGCGCGGCGATGTCGGATTACCGCCTGAAAAACGGCGACGACAATGTGCTGACCCTGCGCTATACCCTCGCCTACGGCCACGATATAGGCGGCGGACAGGCCGGCTACGGCAGCGGCTCGGGCTGGTGCATCAGATGTCTCAACGGCAGATATTACGTAAACCACGATTTCGTGCCGACGGAACAGCCCGACGGCTCGATAAAGTATGTCTGCCCCTGCTGCGGCACCGTGTCTCCCTGTCCGCACCCGAACACGGAAACGCGGGATATCGGCGACGGCACCTGCGCCGAGTTCTGCACGGAATGTCTGCAGAGGCTCACCGAGCCCAGGCCCCACGAATGGAGGTACAGCTGGGAGGAAGGCTCCGATCACCACCATATGACCTGTACAAACTGCGGAGCGGAGCAGGATGAAGCGCATGTCTGGCGCAAGGGGAGCTCTACCGCCACCTGCACGGAAAGCGGCGAGACCGTTTATCTCTGCGTGATATGCCGGGGAGAGAGGCACGAGTATGCGCCGGCCACCGGCCACCTGGCGCAGAACACGTGGAACGACAGGGGCAGCGAGCACTGGCGCACCTGCCAGATCTGCGGCCATGAGATAGAGGAAACCCGGAGCAAGCATACCTACGTAATGAGAGACGGCGGATACTGGCAGTGCAGCGTCTGCGGCGTATGGCACGACTGGAACTGCGGCGGCGAGCTGCTGCTTGACGAAACGCTCTCGGACTGCGGCGTGCGTTATTACCGCTGCGCGAAATGCGGACTTGACTTTGTTGAGACCGGGGAATTCCACGAATACGAGGACGGGGTATGCGTCCGCTGCGGCGCGGCCGACCCGAACGCGGAGCCTCCCGGGCCGGGGGACGGGCCGGGAGACGAGCCGGGAGACG
>DBWE01000010.1 GCA_002308315.1 Clostridiales bacterium UBA1246
CCTTCGGCAATTACGGCGGCGCTGTCCGCTCCGGAGTATCCGGCAATGTTGAGCACAGCGCCCTTTGCTCCGTCGGTCAGCATCGCGCCGACAAGACCGCCCGCCGCGCCGTACCTGCTGATCACTTCATACTCTTCATTGCTTCCCGTGAAGCTGAGCGTAAGCTCGCTGCCCGGCTGCATCACGCAGCAGGCCATGCCCACGCTGCCCTGGGAATACACCGCCGCAGTATAGGTGACGTTGCCCGTAGTACGGGTGAGCGCGCTCACGGTCAGCGTTAGGTCAAGCTCCGCGTCCTCGCCGAGCTCGCCGATAACGCCGGCAAAGCTCTTGTCGCCGTCGCTGTCGTTCACGCAGGTTATATCCAGAGAAAGAGTCCCGCCGGAACCGTTTACGACGTGATCCGCGAACAGCGCGGAATTGTTCGGATCGTCCCCGCTCGCTTCGCAGTGAACGGTAATGCCGCTGATGTTTTCAAACGAAGCGTCCGTGGAAAGATACGCGAACAGCGCCTTTCTCGCCCGGAAGGACGCGGACGACATGGCGTCGAAGCGCACCGTACCGTTAAAAGGCGCGGAAGCGGTGCCGAGCTGATATGCCGAGTCGCCTATCTCAAAGCTCTCGTCGCTGTGCTGTATCAGTATGAGTGTGTCGCCGGGATCATGGTACGAAGGATCGCTCAGATATTCCGTGAACAGAAGCACGTGATTTTCTGCGTCATTGTAGGACGCGTCGCTTCCGGAATGCAGCCGCCAGGTCTGCGGCGAGCCTCCTTCGGCCTTTACGGGCACGTCAAAGCCGACGGTGTTCAGCACCGTCATGACCGCCAGTATCAGCGACAGTATTTTTTTCCTGACTTCCGTGCGGGATCTCATTTTAATGACCTTTCCTTTTGCAGTCTCAAAGGGCGCGGATCGACCGTTAAAGGTCCCTGCCGCGCAGCGCCGGATTTTCCGCGTCCGGCGTCTCTCAGCCGCCGGTATCCGCCTCGGCAAAGCTGCAGCTCACCGCCGCGTCTACCGCGATATCGCTCCAGGCGCTTATCGTTCCGCCTGCGCGGCGGTAGAACTGTATGTCATAGCTGTTTTTCACAAAGGAATCGACGGCTATCTCTATGCTCGTAAAACCGTTGCTCGTGACGGGAGCGGGAGCTCCCACGCTTTCCAGGAATATCTCGCTGATCTCCAGCAGACTGCTGTCCCAGCTGAGCGTAACCGTTCCCGCGCCCGAGCCGCGAAGCTGATAATTGAAGCCGGAATAGTCCCCTATCGGGTTTGAGGTATTGTCCTGTGCGACAAGCGTCCATTCTCTCACCGCCGCGGCGGCGGACTTTTTGAAATTCATCCATACGGAGATCGGCTTGAGATCGCTCACCGACGGCGTCGCGATCAGCTGAATATACATGCCCGGATCATCGCGGAACGTCTCGGGAAACGTCAGATGGTAGATATGTGTGATATCGCCCCGGCCTTCCGCCTCCGGATCCATTTCCATGCCGGAAAAAGTATACGCCGTGTAAGACCCGTTTTCCGCAAGAGGATGGGCCGCGTCCCCGTCGAACTCAATCGTCGGCACTCCGGCCGAAGCAGAGCCGGTAAGATCGGTCGCGCTTCCGTTTTCGACCCGGACCACCCGCGCCTCGAGGGAATATGAAAAAGCCTGATCGCGGAAGACGAAATGATTGCCCTGAACGTAGTTGCATACGGTAACGTCCACCGTCACGCTTCCGCTCTCACTGTCGGTATAGTACGATCTCTGTACCCGCTGCTCCTGCATATAATTGGACGAAAAGAGCATTTCCGCCGCGTCGTACGCCGCGATCACCCTTCTGGCGCGGTGCGACAGAGTAAACTGTGCCGCCGCAGTGCCTCCGATGATCGCCGCCGCCAGCAGCAGCGCCGCTATCGGCGCCGCTCTGCCGCGGAGAAGCGTATTTATTCTGTTTTTCAATATGCTTCCTCCTTCGCCTGACGGCGCCGGCGTCATGCCACCGTTGCGGAAATATAGATCATATCCGTCTCTCTGTCGTTTTCACGGTCGCTGTCCCAGCTTACGTGCAGGATAAAAAACTGCACGAACGGAGTCTGATGCACCGTTACGGAGTCCGTAGTCTGACAATAGACCGGCCTTGCGTTTTCGTGGACTGTCGTATAACTCCCGTAGGTATCCGTGTAATAACTGTCCGACGCCTTGGCCTTGCGGTCGCTGCCGTTCAGTCCGTTCAGCACGTCCATGGCGATCTGCGAGCCGGTCGAGGCATAGTAGTGATACTCGTCGGATACCTTTGAATAATACTTTACGTCATATTCGTCCGTCGACGAAACCTCGTCCGCGTAATACAGATCATAGCTGAACTGATTGTTCGTGGTATACGCAAGCTGTATTTTGAACGAGTTGATATACTCGCCCGCTATCGCGAAAACGAAATCCTTATATTTCTGCGTTCCGGCAACGTTGATGTTCGACATGTCAAGATACATGGCGTCCTCGTCGTTGCCCGCTCTTATCCACAGCGACATGGGCGCGTCGATCTCGGCGATCGCGGCGGCCCTGCGCTCATAGGACAGCCACGCGCGCGCCGCCCCCGCGGCCGCGAACACGCAGGCCGCGATCAGCACGGCGAAGCACAGCCGCCGGATGAGTCTGTTCTTTTTTTCGCTTGTCTGCGTCATCGTGTTTCCTTACCCGTCGATCCGCTGCGCCGTGACCGTCACAGGCGCGCTGTTGTCTTCGCTGAGATTTACGGTGAATTCCGCCGCGACGTGGCTGATATGCTTGCCTATCTCCGTATCGGCGTTGTTGTATCCCGTTGCGTTCATTTCGGTGGTACCCGTATCGGGGTCGTAATAATAATAGTAATTCTTTCTTTCCCCTTCGACCTCTTCGCTGCCCATAAGCTCGCGCAGGCGCTCGTCCGTGACCGGCCATTCCCAGTAAAGGGTGACTCTGTAGCCCGCGGGGTCGGCTTCCGTCGCCCCGACGATATTGAACGAGCTTCCCGGCATTATCCAGTCAAAGCTCTCGTACGAATAATCCCCTCCGGGTGCGGCGGGCGCCGTGCGCCCCGTAAAAAAGCNNNACAGCCGCCCGTCTGTCGGGCGGATCGCTGTTGAAAACGGCGTCGTCTATTCTCTCAAAGGTATTGCCGCTCAAGGTTTTCGCAAGGGCGGACAGCGACATCGTCGCGCTGAACATCAGGTCTTCCCTTTTGGGATATATTATGAACTCAAGCGTTCCGGTCGACCCGGGGCGGAGCGATTTTTCCTCGTTTCCGTCGACGTTCAGCACGCTTATCACGCCCTGCATCCCGTTTCCCGTAACGATATCGCCCTCCAGCCTTCCGTATCCGGCGGAGTCCGGGAAAAAGAGCCCGAGCATGGCCGGAGAGATCACTCCGTGCTCGCTTTCCACCGCCGGCGTCCACCGGTCGTCCGCTACGTCCGGGGACTTAAGGCCGTTTTCGGACGGTACTCCGAGCTCGAACATGCCCCCGTTCATGTCCATCGCCATATTTTCCGAATTCAGATCGCGATTTCGGCCAAGCCACGCGGCCGACACGGCGGCAAACACGGCGNNTCCGCCGCAGCGGCCAGGACCAGAGAGACGATCCTCACAGCCGTGCTTCCCGCGCCGGTCCGCGTGCCGGGCGGCGTTTTATTTGCTTTGTACGTATGACAGTTCTGCATAGCTCACTGCGTCCGGCTCATGCCGGCGCGAATCCGCTCCCAAAATCATTTCGTCACGTTCTCACGGAACGGTATATGACCGCGCGGCCGACTCCGTGCCTGAAAAAGACAGCCGAGGCAGCCCGGCGTCCATACTCCGATCATCATATCATTATATAAATAATACCACTGTTTGCGTTTCTATTCAATATAAACGTGCAATCATTTCATCCTAAAAAAGCTCTCTCGCATGAGCGTAAAACCGTCGGTTTTCACATGTTCATCAGCTGTTCCGCCGCAAGGGCCGCGGCGCCGTCGTCGCAGCCGAGCGGCNNATAGCACGCGGCGCGCCGCCGCCGCGGCGCTCTCATGGGCGTTTGACGGAGCGAAGGATATTCCCGCCGCTCTGAGCAGCTCCGCGTCGTTTTCATGGTCTCCCATCGCGGCGACCCGATCCATGGTCATGCCCAGATACCCGGCAAGCCACCGCGCCGCCTCGCCCTTGCCGCAGTTCTCCGGCAGCAGCTCGTAATAGTACTCCGCCGAAAAAAAGCCGGTATACGGCGGATACTCCGCCTTTACCGAGTCGATGAATTTCTTTATCTCCCTCAGTCTTTCCGGCGGCGCGGACAGCATCATTTTCAGCCAGCGTCCGGGCGTTTCGCTTATCCTCATGCGCCGGTACGGCTGGTTTTCCCGAGTGATATACGGATCCATCGTCCCGCGTTCGTTTACGAGTATCAGCGGGCCGTAGGCGAATATCTGCAGGCACAGCTCGGGAAAGCGTTCGATCAGCTCCTCCGCCAGAGGCCGGAAGGCGTCGGCGTCGAGGGTGCGGTCGTAAAGCACTCTTCCGCTGTCCCGCTCCATGACGCAGGCTCCGTTATACAGTATCATCGGCGCGTTTACCGGCAGGATATCCGTCGCGATGCGGCAGGTATCCTCCGTGCGCCCGGTGGCCACGGTGAATAACCCGCCCGCATCCGTGAAGCG
>DBWE01000189.1:0-1689 GCA_002308315.1 Clostridiales bacterium UBA1246
TGTTCTTATAGGTTACGTCTGCTTAACATGTTTCGAATTAAAGTTCAATTTGCATCTGCGTTTATGTCCCGAGCACCGCTTTATCCCGCTTGACCGCGCGGTTCCGACCGGATTATAATTTTGAATGACATGAAAGGAACATTCTCAATGAGACTTTTTATTTCGGTTGATCTTTCCGAAGCTGTCAGGGCGGTCCTCGTCGACGCGCAGAACGACATGTTCGACAGCGGCGTCCGCGGAAGCTACGCCCCGGAGGACAATCTGCATCTCACGCTGGCCTTCATCGGCGAGTACCCGGACGCCGAGACGGTGATCGAGGCGCTTTCCGAGGTGTCCTTCGCTCCGTTCGAGCTGTGTACGGAGGGCATTGGCTGCTTCGGAGACCTGTGGTGGGCCGGGATGCGCCCGTCCGCTCAGCTGTCCGCTCTGGCGCGCCGGATACGCCATGCTCTCTCGCAGCACGGCATTCCCTTTGACCGCAAGAGCTTTTCCCCCCACGTCACTCTTATCCGCAGGGCGCGCGGGGACGCGGCGGGCGTCTGTATCGGCTCCGTTTCCATGACCGTGGACTCCTTCTCGCTCATGCGCTCGGACCGCGGACGCGGCGGCATGATCTATACGGAGCTCGCGCGCTTTGAAGGCCGGTTTTGACGGGCAGCTTTCGGGCTATCAGGTACTAAAACCCGGGTAAAAACGTTCTATGCGTTCGCCGAGCTCCGATCTGAGCATTTCATAGGCATGCTCTCCGGTACAGTGCCCGGTGAGGATATGCTCCACGGACGTACCGCGGAGCTCCGCGCAAACAGCCTTCAGCTCTTCATCCGTCATTTTGTACAGATGCAGTCCTCCCACATATGCGAATACGTCGCTGCGCCCGAGCATTTCCCTCACGTCCTCAAGGATATTCGTCATGCCCGTATGGGAGCAGCTGTTGAAAACTATCAGTCCTTTTTCGGTGTCCAGTACCAGGCTCTGCTCGTGGGAGAAGTCGTCCGCGGCGCGCCCGAAGTCGGTATACAGGTCGCTGCGCAGGGCAGCGGACGAATAATCCGCCTTCCGATGCGGGATCAGCCAAACCCCGTCCGCCGCCTCATATACTCCGCTCACATACCGGATGCGGTCTTCATATTCCTTCAGGAGGCCGCGGCGGATGCCGATATAGCTCAGTTTTCCTTCCTTGATCGCCCAGCAGTTCTCACGTACGCCCTCACGCACGAAAAACGGCGCGCTGCGGTTCAGCGCAAAAAACTCCGCCATGCCGTCCGCGTGGTCGTAATGGGCGTGCGAAAGCACGCCGAAGTCGACTCCGGCAAGGTCCTCGCCGAGGAGCCGGGCGTTGCGGGCAAACGCTCCGCTCGCCCCGGTATCCAGCAATATTTTTCTTCCGTCGAATGTGATAAGGATGCTGAGTCCCCATTCGTTCTCCAGCGGGTCGCCGGCAGCGTTGTCGGCAAGCACCGTCATTTCCGCCTTACGGGTCATGAAACTCTCCCTTTCCGCGGCTCATCGGTCCGCCCCGAAAAGCTCGGCGGCTTTCATGGCGAAACGCCTGCCGTAGATCATGAACGTATCTTTATAGTACTCCATGCCGTTATGCGCCTCTTTGTTGCCGTTTACGGCAACGGGCCCCATGTGTATGCACGGATCGCCCATTGCCGCTCCGCCGGAATAGCAGAGCATGCCGAAGCA
>DBWE01000189.1:1707-2115 GCA_002308315.1 Clostridiales bacterium UBA1246
CCGCCGCCGTGGGTATACTGCTCTGTCGCAAACGCGCCTCCGAGCTTCCCTGCCGGATCGAGCGTTCCAAGTCTCATCAGCCATGCGCGCATATCGGGAGTCATGGTCGCCATGTAGGTAGGGCATCCTATCACTATTCCCCTTGCCTCCCTCACAAACGCCTCGTCCGTTTCCCCGATGCGGAAGGCGGCGGCCTCTGCGCCGGTCACGGCATTCATTCCCTGCGCTATCCCNNCTCCGCCGCCTGCTTCGTGTTTCCGGTAACGGATTCATAAATCACCGCCAGCTTCATGAAGTCCTCCTTTGTCATCCGACTCCGAGATACTCCTTCAGCTCGCCGAGTCTGCGCTCCATGTCGCGGTATCCGAGAAAATACAGCGCGGCAAGCTTCGACATATCCCCTTCAAA
>DBWE01000189.1:2188-9904 GCA_002308315.1 Clostridiales bacterium UBA1246
CAGCAGTTCTTCCGTCATTTGATTGAAGCGTGCGTTCGCCCGGCCCATGGCGGCGACGAGCTCCGGATATTTCCCGTATACGATCCCCGCGGCGGCGCCGGGCTTTTCCCTGCGGCGATAGCTCCGCTCCCGCGTTTTGACCACCACGGTCTTTTCCCCCGCGGCGTTCTCCTTTGCCCAGGCGTACGGTATCTTATCCACGCAGCCGCCGTCGAGATACGGCCTGCCGTCGATGATCACGGGTCTTGAAACGAAGGGCACGGTAGCCGAGGCGCGGACGGCAAGGAAAAGATCGCATTTCCCCTTCTCGAAATACGTCTCTTTCCCGGTGCGCATGTCCGCCGCGCCGACGATCAGTCTGCGCTCCGGCGACATGAGCCGCTCCGTGTCAAGCGGCTGCTTTTTGAGGATATCATTGAAAAGATATGAAAAGCCCGTTATACCGCGATCTCTTATGAACGCCCCTATGCCGCAGTAATTCGGGTCGTGTCTGTACGTCAGGTCTATCCTTATGCCCCAGCCTATCTGCCCGGCAATGTAGCCGAGGGCGGACAGAGCGCCCGCGCTGACGCCCACGGCGGTCCTCAGATTTATCCCGCCCTCCATCATCGCGTCCAGTACGCCCACGGTATATACTCCGCGCCACGCCCCGCCCTCCAGGACCAGGCAGCCTTCCGTGATCTCCTCCGAGGCGCGGCCGGAGGGCAGAGCGTCCGCCGCGCCGTATTTTCTCCCGCTCATCGTGTCCGGATCCCCTTCCGCGGCTCAGAGCTTCCGCTTCCCTATATCCATAGCCACGTTGAAGCCCAGGCGGTTCGCCTCGTACACGTTCTTTGCCGCGAGGCAGTCGCCTATGGCGTAGAACACCGGAGCGCAGACGGCGAAGGCGGCGGCCCTCTCCTGCAGCGGCGCGCGTCCGAGCGCGTTCACCACGCTGTCGGCCGTGAGCGTCAGTTCCCCGTTACCGCCGCGGCATACCGCGCCGTCCGCCGTGACTTTTTCGACTTTCGCGCCGGTATGCACGGTCACCTTCAGCCCGGCGAGCCGCTCCGTTACCGCCGCGGCGTGGCAGGAGTTGTTCGCGAAATTGAGCGATCCGCCCATTTCCGCGATCTCCGCTTCCTTTCCGAGGGAACGCAGGTATATCGCCAGTTCGGTCCCCGCCATCCCTCCTCCGAGTATGAGCACCTTTTCCCCCAGCCTGTCGGGGCGGGCGTAGGCCTCGGTCACTTCCACGGCGTTTTCCAGCCCGGGAATACCCGGTCTTGCCGGCGCCGAGCCCACTGCGGCGATGATAACGTCCGCTCCGAGCGAAGCTGCCTCCACAGGCGTCAGTTCATGGCCGAGATATATCTCCGCTCCCGACTCTTCAAGGCGCCTCGCCTGCCTTTCGATATATTCCGCAAGATGCTTTTTGAAGGGCACGTTCTCCTCGCAGAGCAGCACGCCGCCGAGGCGCCCGCTTTTTTCATACAGCTTCACGTCGTGTCCGCGCTTTGCGGCGGTTATCGCAGCCTGCATCCCGGCGATGCCTCCGCCGACGACGACCACGCTTTTCTTCTCCGCGGGCGCCGGGGCGGTGGAGTATTCCTCCTCCCTGCCTATCGTCGGATTGAGCGTGCAGCAGAACTGTCCCGAGCTCATGACCTCGCTGAAGCAGTGGTAGCAGCGCAGGCAGCGGTCTATGTCCGCCTCGCGCCCGGTCATGGCCTTGTTCGGCAGCTCCGGATCTGCAATGAGCCCGCGGGCTATCTCGACTATATCGGCTTTGCCCGAGGCGATTATCTCCTCCATCAGCTCCGGATCGGAAAGCGCGCCGACCGTCGCCACCTTCGATATCTTCATTCTCGGCTTTATCGCGGCGGCGAGACGCACGTTCACTCCGTCGGGATCGAACATGGACGGATGGGTCACCGTAAACGCTCCGCTGCCCGCGGAAACGTGCAGGATGTCGGGGTACCCGTCAAGCCCCTCGGCTATGCGTATCCCCTCGTCTATATCGTAGCCGTCCGCCGTGCCCTCGAAGCCGCTTATGCGCAGCTCCACCACGAGTCCGGGCACTTCCTTCTTTATGGCCCGGCATATCTCCCGCGCCAGGCGTATGCGGTTTTCGGTGCTTCCGCCCCAGCGGTCGGTACGCCTGTTCGTCGTGGGCGAAATGAACTGGTGTATCAGCCAGCCGTGACCTCCGTGTACGGTCACCATGCCGAAGCCGGCGGACTTCGCGTATTTCGCGCCCCTGACGAAATCGTCTATGGTTCGGCTGAGCACCTCCTCGGTCATGGCGAGGACGTGATGGCCGCCGTAGTCCGTTTCCGTGGGGCCGTAGATCTGTATGCCCATATCCGCGGCCTGTGTCGAATGCGCCCCGCCGTGCTGCAGCTCCAGCGCGGCCATGCAGCCGTGGCGCGTGATGGAATTGGTAACGTAAGTATAGAACGGCAGCCCGCGGTAATTGTCGTAGGGCAGCATACCTCCGCCGTAGGCCATGCCCTCTCTGCTGACTCCGCCGCCGCTTATGCATACCGAGGCCGCCCCGCCCAGCGCCTTGCGCTCATAATAAGCGCCGACCTCCGGCATGAGCAGGCCGTCGCTGTCCACGTACGAAACTCCGGTAGGCGAAGCGAAAATACGGTTGCGGAACAGGGCCCCTCCCGCGCTGATCGGCGAAAACAGGTTCTTGAATTTTCGGGTGCTCATCTATCCGTTCTCCTTTCGGCAGAGTCAAAATCACGCCGTACGACGACAGCGGCATGAGGACATTATACACCTTGCGGCGCCGCGGGACAAGATGCCGCCCGCTGTTCGGTTTTCCGCTCTTTCCCGCGGTTGACTTTCATTTTCTTTTTATATATTATTCTGTTTATACAATGAAAGCGGCCCGAAGCGGCCGCCTGAAAAAGGAAGGATCTTATGAAGGTCACACTGCAGAATTTGACGAAGCTCTACCCTTCCCGCAACAAGGCGTCGAAGGAGATCGTTACCGCGGTGAGCGATTTCAGCTTTGAGATACCCGACGGAAAGCTGATAGGGCTGCTCGGCCCCTCCGGCTGCGGAAAAAGCACCACGCTCAACCTGATCTGCGGTCTGGAAAAGCCCACCTCCGGACGCATCTTTTTCGGCGAGGACGACGTGACGGACCTTCCCCCGGAAAACCGCGGGGTCGGACTGGTGTTTCAGAACTACGCGCTTTACCCGCATCTGACCGTCAGGCAAAACATCCTTTTCCCGCTGCAGAACATAAAAGGCCCGGACAGGCCCACGAAGGCTCAGATGCAGGAAAAGGCTCTGAACGCCGCGAAGCTGGTGCAGATAGACGAGCTCATGGAGCGCCGCCCCGGCGAGCTGTCCGGCGGGCAGCAGCAGCGCGTCGCGATAGCGCGGGCTCTGGTAAAGATGCCCCGCGTCCTGCTGCTGGACGAGCCTCTTTCCAACCTCGACGCGCGCCTGCGCCTTCAGACGCGCGAGGAGATACGCCGCATACAGCGTGAGACCGGCATAACCACCGTTTTCGTCACCCACGATCAGGAGGAGGCCATGAGCATTTCCGACATGATAGTGGTGATGAAAAAGGGCGTGGTCCAGCAGACGGGCCGTCCGCAGGACGTATACGACGATCCCGTAAACCTCTTCGTGGCCAAATTCCTCGGCACGCCGGCGATAAACGTCTTTTCCGCCCGCGTCGCGGAGCACACCCTGTACATAGGCGAGGATCCGATCATGAAGCTCGAGGGAGCCGGAAACGGCGAGGTATGGGCGGCAATACGCCCCGAGGGCTTTGTCCCCGATCCCTCCGGACCGCTCCGCTGCCGTCTCATCGCCGTGGAGGTCATGGGCCGCGATACCAGCGTGGTCTCCGCCCACGGCGCCTGCGCCGCGTCCTCGCTGCGCGCCATAATCAGCTCGGAAAACGCCGTGGACGCCGCGGCGGACGAAGTACGCTTCTCTGTAAAGCCCAACAAGCTGTTTATTTTCGACCGGGAGAGCGAAGAGCGCATACCCTTCCGGGCGGTATGAGGTGGCGAGGATGAAAAGGACTGATTTCAAAGCCTGGCTGTATCTGCTGCCCGCGATGCTTTTTCTGGGCGTATTCATGGTATATCCGCTCGTGGACGTGCTCGTATACTCCTTTGAGGAAGGCTACAATTCTGCCTCGCAGACCTTTTTCGGGACCGGGCTGTACAACTATTCCTACGTGCTGCACGACCCGTATTTTCTCCGGGCCGTAAAAAACACCCTGATACTCGTCGTGATCACCGTTCCCGTATCCACCGGGCTCGCTCTGCTCATCTCCGTGGGGCTCAACTCCATAAAGCCTCTCAAGGAGCTGTTTCAGACGGTCTATTTTCTCCCCTACGTCACCAACACTCTGGCCGTAGGCCTGGTATTCATGATACTGTTCAAAAAGACCGCCTATTCCGACGGCCTGATAAACCTGCTGATCAACTTTTTCGGCGGCATCTCCGTGGACTTCATCGAGGGGCCGTATTGGGCCAAGATGTTCGTGATGTGCTTCTACACGATATGGGTGGTGCTGCCCTTCAAGATACTCATACTCACCGGGGCGCTCGCCTCTGTCGACAAGACCTACTACAACGCCGCCCGCATCGACGGCACCTCCAAGTGGCGCATCTTTACCCGCATCACTCTGCCCATGATCTCGCCCATGGTCTTTTATCTCGTGATAACCGGCTTCATAGGCGCCTTCAAGGCTTACAGCGACGAGGTCGCCCTCTTCGGCACCAATCTCAACGCCGCCGGAATGAACACCATAGTCGGCTACGTATACGACATGCTGTACGGCAACAGCGGCGGATATCCCTCCTATGCCTCGGCCGCCGCGCTCATTCTTTTCGCCGTCGTGCTTACCATAACCTGCATAAACCTCATGGTCAGCAGGAAAAACGTGCATTACTGACGGAGGGGAGGATACGGACATGCAGAACGATTTCGAACGCATCGAACGCTCCGCCGCGGCGCGCAGACGCGCCGTGCGCACGGTAACGTACATCCTGCTCACCGTCTGGGCGCTGATAGTCCTTTTCCCGTTTTACTGGATGATACTCTCCTCGCTCAAGAGCTACAGCGCGTACAACGGCGAGTATATCCCGCGCTTTTTCACGCTCTCCCCCACCCTTGAAAACTATGCCGAGGCCTTCACGGCGGTGCCTCTGGCGCGGTATTTCACAAACACGCTGATATTCACTCTCGCGACCACCGCGGTCATGCTGGCCGTGACCATACCCGCGGCCTTTGCCTTTTCGCGGCTTGAATTCCGCGGCAAAAACCTTCTTTTCACCCTGTTCCTGTCGCTGATGATGATACCCAACGAGCTTGTCATCATCACCAATTTCGTCACGATAACCGATCTCGAGCTGCGCAACACCTTCCTGGGCCTGATACTGCCCTCGGTGACGTCGGTATTTTACATATATCTGCTCAAGGAGAACTTTGAGCAGATACCCAACGAGCTTTACCGCGCCGCCAAGGTGGACGGGACCTCGGATCTGAAATACCTGCTCAAGGTGATGCTGCCCATCTGCCGTCCTACCGTGATAACGATCACCATACTCAAGGTGATAGAATGCTGGAACTCTTACGTATGGCCCCGCCTCATCACGGATAACGAGGCGTATTTCCTGGTATCCAACGGCATACAGTCCATACGCGAAAACGGTTTCGGCCGCGAGAACATCCCCGCGATGATGGCGGCGGTGGTGGTCATATCCGTACCGCTTATAATACTGTTCCTCATTTTCCGCAAAAAGATCATGGCGGGGGTACTGAGGGGAGGCACGAAGGGATGAAAAAAACGCGTATCGCCGCGCTCGCTCTCTGCGCGGCGCTCACATGCCTCCTTATGTCCGGCTGCCACGGCTCGCGCGAACGCAGCTCCTTCGAGCTGCCCGACAAGTTCGACGAAAGCCGCAGCTATGAGATAAGCTTCTGGGCGAAGAACGACACCAACCGCGCTCAGACCCGCATTTACGAGCAGGCGATCGAGGATTTTGAGGCCGTTTATCCCAACATCAAGGTCAATCTCCGCCTGTATACCGATTACGGAAAGATATACAACGACGTCATCACCAATATCGCCACTAACACCACGCCGAACGTGTGCATAACCTACCCCGACCATATAGCCACCTATCTCACCGGCGACGAGGTCGTGGTGCCCCTGGACGATCTGCTCACCGATCCCGTATACGGTCTCGGCGGGCGCGAGGTGCGCTTCGACGCTCCGAAGGCGTCCGAGATAGTGCCGCAGTTCCTCAGCGAATGCCGCATAGGCAGCCGCTGCTACGCCCTGCCGTACATGCGCTCCACCGAGGCCTGTTACGTGAACAGGGATTTCGTCGAGGCGCTCGGCTATACTCTGCCCGAGACCCTTACCTGGGATTTCGTATGGGAGGTCTCCGAGGCCGCCATGGCAAAGGACGCGGACGGGAACTTCGCCGTCAACGGGCAGAAGGTCATGATACCCTTCATTTACAAGTCTACCGACAATATGATGATACAGCTCGTCCGTCAGAAGGGCAGCGGCTATTCCACCGCGGACGGAGATATACTTTTGTTCAACGACGAGACCGAGCAGCTGCTCTATACCATTGCCGAGCACGCCGGGACCGGGGCCTTTTCCACCTTCAAGATATCCAGCTATCCCGGCAACTTCTTCAACGCGGGGCAGTGCATCTTCGCCGTCGACTCCACTGCCGGAGCCACGTGGATGGGCTCGGACGCGCCGCTTATGGATATAAGTGCCGACAGAGTCGTGGACTTTGAGACCGTCGTCATGACCGTGCCGCAGTTTGATCCGGACAAGCCTCAGATGATTTCCCAGGGCCCCTCCGTCTGCGTTTTCAACAAGGAGGACCCGCAGGAGGTGCTGGCCGCCTGGCTGTTCACGCAGTTCCTTCTTACCGACGGAGTGCAGACGGCCTACGCCGAGACGGAGGGCTACGTTCCCGTAACGCTGAAGGCCAGGCAGTCCGACGAATACCGGGATTACCTCAGCCGCGAGGGCGAGGACAACAATAAATATTATTATGTGAAGCTCCGCGCTTCCGGGCTGCTGCTCGACAATGTGGACAACACCTTCGTCACGCCCGTCTTCAACGGCTCCGCCTCCCTGCGCGACGCCGCCGGGCAGCTCATAGAAAACGTGACCAAATCCATGCGCCGCAGGGAAACGGTGGACGACGCGTATATGGACAAGCTCTTCGACGACGTCAGGTCCCTTTACCGCCTCAATCAGGTCAGCGGAGTCGACTTTTCCGGCAAGGCGCAGCTGGGGCCGCTGCCGACTACTTCGAAGGCCCTGCTCGGCTCCCTTGCGGGCATATGGGTGCTGATAGGCGTTTTCGCGCTCATATCGCTGCTGAAAAAGAAAAAACGCTGAATTGCAGGTATGACTTGATTTACGCGCGGTTTTGAGTATAATAAGTACATTCATACGTTCCGTGGCCTGCATGGCCGGGCGAACGAAATCAAAAAGGAGATCGATCAGATTATGAAAAAGCTTCTGGCAGTTCTCATGATCTTTGCCGTGCTGCTGGCTTTTGCGGCGTGCAGCAAGACCGAGAACAAACCCGCCGACGTCACTCCCGCTCCCGACGTCAGCACCCCCGCCCCCGATGAGGGCGCTGCCGCTCCCGAAGACGGAGCCGATGAGACGGGCGCCGCGGTGATGAGCTACGCCGAATACGTGGACGCCGC
>DBWE01000189.1:9944-10426 GCA_002308315.1 Clostridiales bacterium UBA1246
CTCTACACCCAGGATGAAGACGGCGCTTACTTCCTCTACAACATGCCCTGCACCGAGGAAGAATACGCTCAGCTCGTTCCCGGCACCAAGATCCGCGTTTCCGGCTTCAAGTCCGAGTGGGCCGGAGAGGTCGAGATCATCGACGGTCAGTTTGAGATCATCGACGGCAGCTTCATCGCTCAGCCCATGGACGTTACCGCCCTGCTCGGCACCGATGAGCTCTTCGACTATCAGAACAGATTTGTTTCCTTCAAGGGCATGACCGTTGAAGACTGCGGCGAAGGAAACGCCTTCCTCTACAAGTGGGACGGCTCCGGCGCCGACGGCGACGACCTTTACTTCAACGTCTCCGTGAACGGACAGACCTACACCTTCACCGTTGAGTCCTATCTCTGCGACAAGGACAGCGACGTTTACGCCGCCGTCAAGGCCCTGAACGTGGGCGACGTCGTGGATATGGAAGGCTTCCTCTACTGGTATGA
>DBWE01000022.1:0-3236 GCA_002308315.1 Clostridiales bacterium UBA1246
CAGAGCTCATTCATTCCGTCGCTCCTTCTCTCAAAATGCGACTCGCTTCGCCGGGGTCGCATTTTGTTATTGGGAAAACCGGTGCGATCGCATCGCGTCGGAGCCGCTTTGCGCGGTCCGGCGCGAAAAACGGGGACGGCGCCGTGCGGGATCTTGCCCGCATCGGCAAAAAATACGGCGCCGTCTTGCGCCGCGGCATCCTGTGTGGTAATGTATCCGTATAAACACGCGGCTCGTCGTCCCGGGCGGCGAGAGTACCGCGGCAGGACCGTACGGGCATATAATACCCGGCATACTGCGGTTTGAAAAGAAGAACACTTATATGACAGGGACGATACACCGTTGAATACAGGAACGCACGTCGACATGGAAAAAGCCTTTTCAAGGACAAACCGAATACTGAGAAAAAAGTTCGCTCAATACCTGTTTCCCACTACGGTCACCTATGCCGCGCTGTCGCTGAACGAGTTTCTGGACAGTATGCTGGTATCAAATATGCTGGGCAGCGAAGCAATGGCCGTCGTCAGCCTTGGTATGCCGATGATGCTTCTGATGGCGGCGGTATACTCTCTGCTGGGGAGCGGAGGATCGACCGTGTATGCAGTCGCCCTGGGAGGGAGAGACAGGGAGACGGCAGGGAGGAGCCTTACGGCGTCGCTGACTGTCGGCTTAGCCGCCGGGATGCTGATCCTTGCGGCGGGAACGGTGTTTTTCAAGCCGCTTGCCCGGCTCCTTTGCCGCAGCGAGGAGCTTATGCCGCGCTTTGAGGCATACCTGCGCGTTTTGGTGCTCTCGGCGCCCATACTGATAAGCATACTGACCTTTACGTCCTTCCTGCCCGCGGCGGGCCGCCCCGGACTGAGCATGACGGTAAACGTCGTCGCCAACGTGGTAAATATCGTTATGGACTGCGTCTACATCCGCGTCTTTCACATGGGCGTGGAGGGGGCGGCATGGGCGACGCTTACCGGGTATCTTGCCGGAGCGGCCGTGCTGGGTCATTTCGCGCTGAGGAAAAAGCTCGGAGTGACCGCAAGCGGGAAGCTGCTGCCGGCGCCCGGCACGGTAAAAAAGATCGCAGCCCAGGGCGGGCCGGACGCAATGACGCAGATCGGCCTTTCGCTCCAGTTCGCGGTATGCAACACGCTCGCGTCCGCCTGTGCGGGAACGGACGGAATAGTCGCTTTTTCGCTGTGCATACAGTCAAGCTCGATCGTTTCGGTGTTTTACGGAGCGATGATAGGCTCGTCGGTACCGCTGCTTTCGGTGCTGCACGGTCAGCGGGATTACAGCGGAGAGACGGGGATACTGAAAACCGCAATGACGGGTCAGGGACTGGTGGGGATACTTTCCGCCTGCCTGTTCGCGATCTTCGCGCCGCAGGCCGCCGCGCTTTACAACGTCACGGATACGGCGCAGGCGGTGCTTGCCGTTCACGCGCTGAGAATATACGCGCTGACGAATATACCGCGCGCCGCGGTGATCGTATACTTCAGATATCTGAAGGTGATAGGCTTCACGGGCTATGCTTCGCTCGTCAGCGCCCTGGACGGCTTTGCCGCGATCATTCCGGCGGCGTGGATCATGAGCGGCCTGCTCGGGGCAGACGGCCTGTGGTGGGCTTTCCCGGCTTCAAGCGTGCTTGTCCTTGCGTTTATGCTGATGCGCAACATGCGCATCGCGGCGCGCTCGGGCGGCAGGCTGAAGGGGCCGCTGCTGTTTGAAAACGATACGGAGTCCACGCCGGTCATGGACGTGACCATCACGAAGGACCCGGCGTCGATAACGGGGATAAGCGAAAGGCTCGGACAGATCTGCGAGGCCGGCGGCGTCGGCAGGCGCGAAGCCATGCGCGCGGCGCTTGCGGTGGAGGAGACGGCAGTATATATCGCGGGCAAAAAGAAGCAAAACAGCTACGTGGACGTAGTGGTACGTCTTTATAAAGGCACTATCGAAATAGACTTCCGCAGCCTGGGCGCGGTTTTTGACCCGCTCGCCGACACGGAAGACGATATTGCCGAAAACATCCGCCTTCTGAGAGGGATCGCATCCTCGGTCGGGAACGAATACATATTGGGCATGAACTCGACGCGCATCGTGATCTCCGGCGGCGGGAACGGCTGCGCCGCGTCCGCGGNNCGGCGGCCGATACGTAAAGAACGCTTCGGCGTCTCCGAAGCCGAAAAAGAGGGGGAAAAGATCATGATAAGGATCTGCGGCAAAATTTTCGCTCTGCAGACGGCGCGGTCGTCTTACGTGTTCCGCGTCACGGATACGCTGCGGCCGGAAAAGCTGCATTACGGCGCCTCGCTCGGCTGGGATGAGAGCACTCCCGACGAACTGATAGCCGCCGACTGCGCCGCCATGACGGAAAAACGGGAATTCGAGCCCGGCAACGTGATAGCCGAGGACGCGCTGCACAAGCCGTTTACGCTGGAGGATATGTGCCTGGAGCTGTCTTCATACGGCAAGGGGGATATACGCGATCCGTTCATCACCGTCAGGAATTCCGACGGCAGCTTCAGCAGTGACTTTTTGTTTGAGAAGGCGGAGAAGCGCCGCCCGGAGCCGCCCATGGGCATGCCCGGCGCTTATTCGGACGGGGACGACGCGGAAAGACTCGCCGTCACGCTGAAGGACAGAGCCTCGGGACTGACGCTGGAGCTGTACTATGACGTTTACGCCGACTGCGACGTGATCTGCCGCAGCTGCCGCGTAATAAACGGCGGAGACAGGCCCGTGACGGTGCTGCGCCTTATGAGCACGCAGCTGGATTTTTCAAAGGACGAGTGGGCCATGACCGTATTCCACGGCGCGTGGGCGAGGGAGATGGAGAGAGAAACGCTTCCCGTGGGCCACGCGAAGCTGGTGAATTCCTCTTTTACGGGGACCTCGTCGAGCCGCAGCAATCCCTTCGTGATGCTTCACCGCCCCGACGCCACGGAGACTGCCGGAGACTGCTGCGGAATAAACCTTATATACAGCGGCAATCACTATTCCTCCGCGCAGCTCAATTCCTTCGGAAAGCTGAGATTTGTTTCGGGCATAAATCCCGAGCAGTTCGCCTGGACGCTGCAGCCCGGCGAGGCGCTTGACTCGCCGCAGGCAGTGATGGCCTTTTCGGGGGAAGGCTTCGGAGGCATGAGCCGCAGCATGCACCGCTTCGTGAGAAAGCATATCGTTCGCGGTCCGTGGAGGGATAAGGAGAGGCCCATACTGCTCAACAGCTGGGAGGC
>DBWE01000022.1:3286-7367 GCA_002308315.1 Clostridiales bacterium UBA1246
GTGCTGGACGACGGCTGGTTCGGCGAGCGCGGTGACGATACCTCATCCCTGGGCGACTGGTACGTCAACACGAAAAAATTCCCGAACGGACTTTCGGGACTGAGCCGGAAGCTGAAGGAGCTCGGACTTGACTTCGGCATATGGATAGAGCCGGAGATGGTGAATACCGACAGCCGCCTTTACCGCGAGCATCCCGAGTGGACCATGGACATACCGGGACGCGATCACGCCGAAGGCAGGAACCAGCGCATACTCGATCTTGCCGACGAAAAGGTAACCGACTATCTTGCCGGAACGATTTCCGCCGTTCTGAGGGAGGCGGAGGTCTCGTATGTCAAGTGGGATATGAACCGCATTTTTTCCGACGTTTTTTCGCGCTCTCTTCCGGCGGAAAGACAGGGGGAGACGGCGCACAGATATGTCCTCGGCCTGTACAGACTCATGGATACCCTGACGCGGAGCTTTCCGGACGTGCTTTTCGAGGGCTGCTCTTCCGGCGGAAACCGCTTCGACCTGGGCATACTGTGCTACTGTCCGCAGATATGGGCAAGCGACAATACCGACGCCGTATGCCGGGCCGGGATACAGGAGGGATACAGCTACGCCTACCCCATGTCGACGGTCGGCGCGCACGTCTCGGCCAGCCCCAACCATCAGACGATGCGCATAACATCGGCGGAAACGCGCTTTGACGTCGCCGCGTTCGGCGTTCTGGGACTGGAGTACGATCTCAGCGATCTGCCGCCGGACGCGATAAACGAGCTGACGGAGCAGCTCAGGCTGTACCGCCGCTGGCGCGGCGTGCTTCAGTTCGGCGATTTCTACCGCCTGCAGAGCGGGAACGTGCACAAATGGATATGCGTTTCTCCGGACAGGCGCAGGGCGGTGGGACTGGTGCTGAGAAAGCTCGCCGAGCCCAACAGCCAGTATGAGGATCTCAGGGGCGCCGGACTGGAGCCGGGACTTATATACAGGTTTTGCAGTCTGCCCCGCAAGATAGAGCTTATGAGAGCCGGAGATATCGGGCAGGAGCCCCGGCAGCTCGTTTCGCGTCCCGTCGGGCAGACGGAGGAGCTCCGGGTATCCGGCGCGGTGCTGATGAACGCCGGAATAAGGCTTTCGCCGTTCTACGGCGAAAGCATGCGGTCGTTCCCCGACTTTTCCGCGCGCCTGTTTTTTATGGAAGCCGAGGGGTGACCGTTTGGCTGTCCAAGCGCGCAAGGCATGACGCAAATCGGGAGCGGACGCTCTGTCCGCTCCCGACAACTTTATTTTCTTTATTTTCCGAGCTTCCCGGTGAGACCGCGTTTCGCGGCATTTACCGGCGTCAGTCCATTGCGTGATCCATCCTGCGCGGCTTGCCCCAGAAGAACACGGCCATCAGACCGGGGCCGCAGTTGGCGCCTATCGTCGGGCCGATGTAAGTGTACCTCATTTCGGCGATGCCGAATTTTTCTTTTATCGCTTCGCCGAATTCCCGGGCCTTTTCGGGGATGTCCGAATGGCAGACGTACGCCGTCTGCTTGTCGGCGTCGGTTATCAGGCGGCCGACTATCTCGTGGATGCGGCGTATCGTGGCCTTGGTGCCGCGGACCTTGTCCTGGACTATCAGATGCCCTTCAAGGTCAAGATCCAGTATGGGGCAGATGTTCAGAGCCGTACCGACGATCATTCCGACCTTGCTGACGCGACCGCTGCGGTAAAGGTATTTCAGCTCGTCGGTGGTATACCAGGTGTTTATTTCGCATTTATGCTCGTTGAGCCAGGCGACGCATTCTTCGGCGGATGCTCCCGCGTCCCGCATTTCGGCGGCCTTGAGGGCAAGCATGCCGTAACCGACCGAACAGAGGGTGGAATCCACCACGTGTATCTCCGCGCCGGGGTATTCCTTCATGAGCTCCTCGGCCGCCGTGCGGCCGTTGTTGTAGGTCCCGGAAACGCCGCTGCCGAGAGAAATGTGCACTATCGGAAGCGCACGGTCAAGCAGCTCTTTCCAGAATGAGACGTAATCGAAAAGATTGAGCTGGCTTGTTTTAGGCGCCGCTCCGGCGCGCATTTTTTCATAGAACTCGTGACAGTCCTCGTGGAGCATCGTGTCGCGGTATTCCACGCCGTCTATCTCATACTTCAGGCACAGCGGAACGATATCGTGCATACGGAGCACGTCCATGGGCAGGTCACAGCCGGAATCGGTGCATACGATAAAATTACTCATAAGATCACCTCAGCCATTATTTGCGCGGATACGTGCATGAGACGCCGCAAAAAGCTCAGAGGTCGCAGGCCGTGAGATCCTCGAAGCTTTCACGCCTTACGGCCATTACCGCTCCGCGGCTGCTCAGCAGCACTATCGGCGGGCGGCAGAGCCTGTTGTAATTGGACGCCATAGAGTAATTATACGCTCCCGTGGAGAGAATTGCAATAATGTCGCCCCTCTGAGGCTTTGCGATCGTTACGTTCTCCTGAATTCGATCGCCTGTCTCACAGCAGCGCCCCGCGACGGTGCATTTGAAATCGGCGGGCGCGTCGGCTCGGGTGGCGTTCACGACGGTATACGCCGAGCCGTACAGAGCGAAGCGGGGATCGTCGGCCATGCCGCCGTCCACCGTGACGTAATCGCGGAAGCCCAGCACGGTCTTGACGCCTCCGGCGGTATAGAGGGTGACGCCGGAGTCCGCCACGATGCTGCGCCCGGGCTCAAGCAGGATCGTCGGCTTTTTCAGACCCAGGCGGGAGCAGACCCCGTCGATGTGTTTTCCGAGGCGGAGTATGCTGTCTTCTATGTCCAGGTACGGATCGGACTCGACGTATCTCACGCCGAAGCCGCCGCCGAGGTTGAGCACCCCGGCCTCGAAGCCGAGGTCGTTTTTGATCTCGGATATGAAGGAAAGCATTATGTCCGACGCGTCGCGGAAGGGGGTCCAGTCGAATATCTGAGAGCCTATGTGGCAATGGAAGCCGCAAAGCTCTATGTTCGGAGCCTCAAGGGCGAGCTTGACGAAGGCACGGGCCTGACCCGTTTCGATAGGCACGCCGAACTGGCAGTCCAACTGTCCGGTATTGACCGCGGAGAAGGTGTGCGGATCTATGCCGGGAGTAAGCCTCAGAAGGATCTTCTGCCTTATCCCCATACCGGAGGCAAAGCCGCTGAGGACGGCGAGCTCTTCGGCGTTGTCGACGATGAAGTATCCCACGCCGTTTTCAAGGGCGTATTTTATGTCCGCGTCGGTCTTGTTGTTGCCGTGGAAATACATGTCCGCCGCCGGGAAGCCTGCTTTAAGGGCGGTGAATATCTCGCCGGGGGAAACGACGTCGATCGCCGTTTTCTCTTCGGCCATTATGCGGTAAATGCCCTTGAAGGACAGGGCCTTGCTTGCGAAAAGAGGACGGGAGGCGCCGCCGAAGGCAAGTCCCATTGCCCGGACGTAGCTGCGGCAGCGGGAGCGGACGCGGTCCTCGTCCAGCAGATAAAGCGGCGTGCCGAAGCGCGCGGCGAGCTCGACGGTATCGAAGCCGGCGACGGTGAGGTGGCCCGCGGGATTGACTGAAAGATTATCGTGCAGCATACGCTCACTCCTTACAGAAGATGTGCTCTGAGTTCTTCGCCGCTGAGGGGAGAGAGCAGGGCGGGGGGGACGTCGAGCACGGTGATGCATCCGCGTTTTCCTTCCGCGCTCATTCTGCATACGGCTCTGGCATAGGCGGTGAGCACGCTCGAGGTAAATTCCGGATTGGAGCCGAGGGCAAGACGGAATTCCATCGTCTGAGTGGTGTTTTCGCCGGTCTTTCCGTTGCGTATCACGAAGCCTCCGTGGGGCAGGCCGGAATGATCTCTCGCCATTTCCTCCGCGGTGATGAAGGTGACCGTGGTGTCATAATCGGCGAAATAGTTGGGCATGGTCTTGATCTCGCGCTCTATGCGCGCTCTGTCGGCGCCCTCGGCGGCGACCACGTAGCATTCGCGGGTGTGCTTCTGACGGGTGCCGAGCTCGGGGGAAAGGCCGCTCCTTACGCTCTCGACGGCTTCGGGAACGGGTACGGTATACTGTCTGGCGTCAAGCACGCCCTCGATGCGGCGCAC
>DBWE01000022.1:7445-8666 GCA_002308315.1 Clostridiales bacterium UBA1246
AACAGGCCGGGATCCCAGCCGCAGGAGATCAGCGCGAGCTTGTCGCCCTCCCGGGCGGCCTTGTCGACGTTTTCAAAATGAGAGGGGATATTCGCGTGCGTGTCGAAGCTGTCGACGACGTTGAATATGCCCGCAAGAGAGGGCGTCATGGCGGGCAGGTCGGTGGCGCTTCCGCCGCAGATGATCACCACGTCCAGCTTGCCGGCCATCGACGCGGCGTCGGCAAGGGGGATCACGGGAAGGGAAGGGGTCATCGGTCTGACCGCGGAAGGATCGCGGCGCGTGAAAAGCGCGGAAAGCTCGATATCGGGGCATTTCGCCGCGGCGTATTCCACGGCTTTGCCCAGGTTGCCGTAACCGGCTATGCCTAATCTGATCATTGTCAGTATCTCCTTATCGTCGTTATTTGTTCAGTTCCGCCGTAAGCTGCTCCATGCCGTACAGGCCGGCGGGACGGCCGATGATGAATTCCGCCGCGGACAGCGCGCCGTCGGCGAACATGGCGCGGTCGTTGGCCTTATGGGTGAGGATAAGCGTCTCGCTGCACGCGTCTATGATGACCTCGTGCTCGCCGACGACGTTGCCTATGCGCAGGGAATGGATGCCGATCTCGCCGCTTTCCCGCTTGCTTCGTCCGTGGCGGCCGAATACGGGTCTGCAATCGGGACGAACGGAGGCGATGGCGTCGGCAAGAGCGAGCGCCGTGCCGCTGGGAGCGTCCAGCTTGCGGTTATGGTGGGTCTCGACTATCTCTATTTCCGCTCCCGGGAAGGCCGCGGCGGCCTGCTTGATAAGAGAGGTCAGCACGGCGACGCCTATCGAGGTGTTGGCGGCCTTGAATACGGGCAGAGTTTCGGCGGCCTTCGCGATCAGCTCCAGCTCCTCGGGGGTATGGCCGGTGGTGCCTATGACGAGAGGCAGCTTTTTTTCGAGAGCGTAGGCGATGAGAGCGGGAGTGCACTCATGATTTGAAAAGTCGATGATGACGTCGGCGTCCGCCTTTACGTTCGCAATATCGGCGACGCAGCCGTCCCCGCCCGAGCGGTTGACGCGGGCGGCCACCGAAAAAGCGGGATCGTCCCCGGCAAGGCGCACGACCTCGCGCCCGACGTGGCCGCTGGCTCCGCATACTATAAGCCTTATCATACGTTCAAACCTAACTTTCTCATTTCGGCGAGCAGACGCTCGCGGTTTTTATCCTCCATGGGCAGCAGCGGCAGG
>DBWE01000022.1:8701-11028 GCA_002308315.1 Clostridiales bacterium UBA1246
CCTTTACGGGGATGGGGTTGACTTCGCAGAACAGGGCCTGGATAAGCGGCAGATATCTGCACTGCAGCTCCGCGCTGCCCGCGACGTCCCCGGCAAAGAAACGGTCGGTTATCTCTACGGTCTGAGCGGGGATGACGTTGGACAGCACCGAAATGCAGCCCTGTCCGCCCATGGACAGTATGGGAACTATCTGATCGTCGTTGCCGGAATACAGCGTAAGACTGTCGCCGACGAGGGCCGCGGTCTCCACTATCTTGGATATGTTGCCGCCGGCCTCCTTGAGAGCGACGATGTTTTCGTGCTTCGCCAGCTCTGCGCAGGTGGCGGGCTCGATGTTCACGCCGGTGCGCGAGGGCACGTTATACATGATTATCGGCAGGGGACTGCAGTCGGCCAGAAGGTTATACATTTTTATAAGGCCGCGCTGAGTGGTCTTGTTGTAATACGGGGTGACGACCAGCGCCGCGTCGGCTCCGGAGCAGTACGCGCTCTGGGTAAGGGAAACGGCGTAGTCCGTTTCGTTGCTGCCGGTGCCGGCGATGACTGGGACTCTGCCGGCTGCCTGCTGTACGGCAAAATCGATCACCTTGCGGTGCTCGGTATCGGTGAGCGTGGAGGACTCACCGGACGTCCCGCAGATGACCAGCGCGTTGATGCCCTGCTCGATCTGCCAATCTATGAGCGCGGCAAGCTTTTTGTAGTCCACGCCCATTTCGTTGGTGGGGGTGATAAGCGCCGTGGCGATGCCTCTGAAGATGACCTTTTTCATTTTACAGCTCCTTAAAAAATCGGGCGGACTCACGAACGAGCCCGCCCTTAATAATTCCGACAAACGGTTTTTGTGGATTTATCAAAGGATAGCTCCCCGCAATAAAATTGCGACAGTCGGCGAAATATTGTTTTCGCCGCCCAGCGCGGAGGCCTTGCAGTGCCGCCGGGCTTCGGCATCGGTCGCCTTTCGCCGCCTTCGGGTCCTGCAAGACCCGGAACAAAGGGGCTACTGATCGCCGGATGCTCCTCTATCATGATGATGTTCTATTATATTTGCTTAAATAGGCTTTGTCAAGTTTTTTGTATATTTTCAGAAATCGAGCCGCATGGGTATGCCCTCGGCGGCGAGACGGCGCTTCAGATCGGCGATCGTCATCTCGCCGTAGTGGAACACCGAGGCGGCAAGGCCCGCGCTGATATCGGGGATCTCGCGGAACAGCTCGACGAAATGCTCCATGCTGCCCGCGCCGCCCGAGGCGATGACCGGCACGGAGGAAAACCCGCATACGGCCTTGAGCAGAGGGAGGTCAAAGCCGCTTTTGGCGCCGTCGGCGTCTATGCTGTTGACGACGACCTCTCCCGCGCCGAGCTCCAGGCATTTCTTTATCCAGTCCAGACCGTCCAGACCGGTGTTTATCTTGCCCGCGCCGGTATGGATGAACCAGCGTCCGTCCACCAGCTTGACGTCCACGGAAAGCACCACGCATTGGCTTCCGAATATCCTCGCGGCCTCCGGGATGAGCATGGGATCGCGTATGGCGCCGGTGTTCACGCTGACCTTGTCGGCTCCGCAGGACAGCACTCGCTCGAAATCGGCGAGCGAGCTTATGCCTCCGCCCACCGTGAGGGGGATAAAGACCTTTGACGCGGCCTCGGCAAGGATATCGGTGAAAATGCGGCGGCCCTCCACGGAGGCGGCGATATCGTAAAAGACCAGCTCGTCTGCCCCGCTGTCGTTGTACAGACAGGCAAGGTCCACCGGAGAGGCGATATCCCTCAGACCGTCGAAATTTACGCCCTTGACCACGGTGCCGTTTCGCACGTCGAGGCAGGGTATTATGCGCTTTGTGATCATCCGAGGCTCACCTCACAGAAATTGCGGAGGATCTTAAGGCCCGTCCTGCCGCTTTTTTCGGGATGGAACTGCACCCCGCACACATTGCCGCGGGCCACGGCCGCGGTTATCGGCGCGCTGTATTCGGCCAATGCGGTGGTATGCTCCGCGCAGTCCGTCGCGCAGAAGGAGTGAACGAAATAAACGCAGCTCCCGGGCTCTACTCCGTCGAACAGCACGTTCTCGCGGGGGAAGCTCAGAGCGTTCCAGCCCATGTGCGGTATCTGCAGGGGACGGGTGATAACGTCGTTTATCGGTATTATACGCCCGTGGATGAGCCCGAGACCCTCGTGATATCCGAACTCTATGCTGCTGTCCAGCAGCAGCTGCATGCCGAGGCAGATGCCCATCACGGGCGTGCCCGCCGCGGCGGCCTGACCGATCACCGCGTCCAGCCCGGTCTCCCGCAGCTTCTTCGCCGCGTCGCCGAACGCGCCGACGC
>DBWE01000022.1:11044-12652 GCA_002308315.1 Clostridiales bacterium UBA1246
CCGAAGGCGCCGACGCCGGGAAGGATGATACCGTCGCAGCCGCGTATGACGTCCTCGTCCGACGTGATTACGCTTTCCGCGCCTATGTGGGAAAGCGAGCGTCTCAGAGAAAAGATGTTGCCGCAGCCGTAGTCAATCACAGCGATCATAATAAGCTTCTCCCGATTTCCGTTCATGCGGACGGAAAGCGAAGCCGCGCGCTCCGGCCTCCGTCTGATGTATTATAGGGTGAATGACTGAACCGTGTCAATAAAAACAGAAAAAACGGCGCTTCGGCGCCGTGAAAAATTCGGTAAGATTGATGTTGCGAAGCGGGCGGAGGCTGTGCTATAGTAATGTATCCTCAGGAAAGCGGGCGAGCTTTGATCATGCGTTTTTCACCGACGGAATTCGATATAGTCGACTGTCATACTCACGTTTATCCTCCGAAGATCGCGGCGAAGGCCGCGCAGAACATAGGCGATTTCTATGAGCTGCCCGCGCGCTGCCGCGGCGGAGTGGAGGAGCTGCTGGAGGACGGGAAAAAATACGGGATAAACAATTATCTGGTCTGTTCGGCGGCGACCACGCCGGCGCAGGTCAGCTTCATAAACAAATTCATACGCGACGCCTGCCGCGAGCATACGGAGTTCATAGGCTTCGGGACCATGCATCCGGACTGCGACGCGGAGGCGGAAACGCGGGCGATAGCCGAATACGGCCTGCACGGCATAAAGCTGCACCCGGACTTTCAGCGCTTTTACATAGACGCCCCGGAGGCGTACCCGATATACGAGCACGCCTCGGCCCACGGGCTGCCCATACTTTTCCATATAGGCGACAACAGATATTCCTTTTCCGAGCCGGAAAGGCTCAACAGAGTGCTGAACGATTTTCCGCGCCTGCAGGTGATAGCCGCGCATCTCGGAGGCTATCACGTGTGGGATACGGACAGATCCTTCCTTAAGCGGGACAACGTATGGTTCGACTGCTCGAGCACGCTCGCCCTGATAGGCCCCGAGGCCACGGCGGAGGAAATACGGCGCATGGGTGTGGAAAAAGTGTTCTTCGGGACGGATTTCCCGCTGTGGGATTACGACGAGGAGATAGCGAGATTTTTCGAGCTGCCTATGAGCCGCAGCGAATATGAGGCGATACTCGCGGGGAACTTCAGAGCGTTTCTGAAGGCGCAGACGGTCCGCTGAGAAGCGGAGAAAGGACGGAAAAATGAAAAAGGCTGAAACGAACAAAGCGCCGGCGGCTATCGGACCCTACTGCCAGGCGGCGGTGGTGAACGGGATAGTATATACCTCCGGCCAGATACCCCTCGATCCCGAGACGGGACTCATTGTAGGGGCGGATATCGCCGAGCAGACGGAGAGGATCATCAAAAACCTCGCCGCAGTGCTCGAAGCCGCGGGAAGCGACCTTGATCACGTGATCAAAACGACCTGCTTCATCACCGATATGGGCAGCTTCGCCGCCTTCAACGAGGTGTACGGCAGATATTTTACGTCAAAGCCCGCCAGGAGCTGCGTGGAGGTATCCGCGCTGCCGAAGGGCGCGCTTGCCGAGATAGAGCTTACGGCGGAGGTCATCTGATATAGGAAGCCGGGGAGACCGTTGATC
>DBWE01000022.1:12682-12826 GCA_002308315.1 Clostridiales bacterium UBA1246
CGGCCGTTTCACGGCGGACGGCAGCGTGAGGGACCGTTACACCGCGGTCTTCGCGTTCATCTTCTTATAAAACCGAGACAGCACCCAAAACGCGGCGGCCGTCAGCACGGCCTCGGCGAAGACCTGAGCGAAGGGGAGACCGTA
>DBWE01000022.1:12902-13354 GCA_002308315.1 Clostridiales bacterium UBA1246
ACGGCCTGGAAGACCGCCACGGTGAAGAAGTCCAGGCTCAGCAGAGGGAGAGCGAGCGAGAAGACGCGCAGAAGGATCGCACCGTGGGCGATGATGGTACCGTCCGCTATGAACAGCCCCATCCAGAAACGGGGGAAGATGAAGAAAAGCAGACCCATCAGCGTGATGAAGCCGAGGTTGGCTGCGCGGGCCGTCCGGATGGCGCTGCGGACCCGCTTCGCGCCCCCGGCGGCATAGTTATAGCCGATCAGCGGCATGGCCCCCTGNNCGATGCCGTAGGTAACGTTCAGGGGCACCATATATATCTTGTTGCAGATACCCATGGCGGCAACTGCCTCGGCCCCGTAAGCGGCGGTAAAGTTATTGAGCACGGTCATGCCCGTCACGCTCAGAAGGTTCATTACCGCCGAGGGCACGCCGACCTGGAACACGCCGGAAACGATCTCCTTCCG
>DBWE01000022.1:13403-13660 GCA_002308315.1 Clostridiales bacterium UBA1246
CGCTTTTTCGTCAGCAGAACGGCAAAGTAAACGCAGGCGGCGCAGTTGGAGAGAAAAGTGGCCAGACCCGCGCCCTCCACGCCCATGTTGAGACCTCCCGGCAGGATGAACAGCGGATCCAGCGCCATATTGAGAAAGCAGCCGCTCATGGTGCCGAGGCTGGCGTGGAAGGTCGCGCCCTCCGAGCGGACCAGATGCGCCATGGTGGTATTGATGACGGCAGGCAGAGCGCCGCAGATCACCGTCCAGCGCAGATA
>DBWE01000022.1:13681-13847 GCA_002308315.1 Clostridiales bacterium UBA1246
GGGTAGCCTCTTCGGCTCCCAGTATATTCAGCAGCGGCTCCTTTGCCGTGCCGCAAATAAGGGAAAAAAGCAGGGCCATTGCCACGGCGCAGGTGAAGCCGAAAGCGGAGACCACGGAAACCTTTTCGTACTCCTTCGCTCCCAAAGAGCGGCTCATCAGACTGGA
>DBWE01000022.1:13912-14065 GCA_002308315.1 Clostridiales bacterium UBA1246
AGTCACCGCCGCGTTCTGCAGCGGATCGTTCAGCCGTCCTACCCAGAAGGTGTCGGCCAGATTGTAGATGACCGACACGAGCTGGCTGAAGACGGTGGGCACCGCCAGAACGGCCAGCGCACGAAGAATGGGGGTGCGCTCAAACAGCTCGGT
>DBWE01000114.1:0-506 GCA_002308315.1 Clostridiales bacterium UBA1246
CGAGGAATTTTCTTTTTCCGCCATTGTCTTTCTCCGTTTCAAATTCATTCTGGGCACGCCGAAGCGCGCCTGTAATGACAGGAGCAGACACCGGGGCGAAGGCCGTCAAAGGGCAGACTGATCAACGGACGCCCTCGAGCCGGAAAGCGGCATACTTCGGCCTTTGCCTGTGCCGCTACTACTGTCAGCGTCCATTTACTCACGCCCTTTCTCTTTTCGTTTATTCTATAATTTTATTCGTGCCTTAACGAAAAGTCAATATTTAATGGCGCGGTACGCTTTGCTTTTTTAAGCGGAAGAAATCATCTTATGTCTTTGGCTTTTTCCGGCGGATTTTACCGCGCAGATCCCGAGACTGCGGAAGNNNNACTTCCTGCTCGCTTCGCGCGGAATACGGAGGAGTCGTCGGATACGTCCCGGCCTGCGGAGTATCAGACGCGCTTGTCCTCAGGCTCAAAGAGCGGCTTACTGAGGCCCGCTGAACGGTTTTCTCTTTCGAGATACGC
>DBWE01000114.1:595-13617 GCA_002308315.1 Clostridiales bacterium UBA1246
CCTGCCGTACTTTTGTTCTTATACCAATTCACAAGCGCGGATATTATCGCCGCAAGGTAAGACAGCAGGGCGAATATCCCCTGGTTTGCGAGTATGTTCAGATACTCGTTGTGAGCGGCGTCGATACTGCGCACTACGTCTCCCCTGCTGAAATAAACAGTCATCCGACGCGAAAGGGTATCGGGACCGCCGCCGAACAGCGGACGCTCTTTTATGAGAGGAATGACGTTGCGCCAAATGAATATCCTGCCGCTTCCGAAGCTGTCCTCGGCTCTGCCGTGCAGAAGCTCATGCGCCTGTCCGAGAGTACCGCCGGGATCGAAAAACCAGATAAGCGCAGCGGCAGCAAGCAATATGACAGCCGCGGAGGCAAGCATAAGGCGCCTGTGCGCGGGAAATACGGCGTGCAGGCACAGCAGTCCGCCGACGAAGAGCCCGGCGTACCCGGCGTCGACGCCCATCGGAATGAGGACGGCTGCGGACATGACCGCAGGTATGAGATATGCATATTTTCCGGATCGCAGCGCAAGAACGGCGAAGAACGCCGCCGACATGCAGAGCAGCGCCGCGGCAAAGCCCGCGTTGCCTACGGTGCCTATATACTGACCCGAATAGGCTTTGCCGCCGTCATACCAGTTCAGACCGTCGGGATACAGCCCGAAAGGATTTGCTCCTCTGAGCTGAATGAAACACAGTACGCAGAAAATACCGACGGAGATCGCCGCGGCCGCAGCCTCGGCTCTGCCCGGCGAGGCATTGCGCGAGATCATAAGGAAAACCGCGGCATACATACCGATGGTCAAAACGCCCTCATATCGGCTTCCACCGGCAAAAGCGTCTTCTTTCCAGGGCGAAAGCAGAGCCGAAATGAGCGAGAACAGCCAATATGATACGACAAGCGCTTCCGTAAGCGTAAGCCGTCCGGGTATTCCCCCGGAAAAGCACATTACTGCGATGAAAGCTCCCGTAAGTATGCAGAACAGGACATACTTCGGCAGGGTTATGGCGCTGTACCCCCGCGTCCAGAAAAACAGCAGATAGACCGACGCCATGAGCGCAGTATAAACAGAGCAGTACAGGGATCTTTTATTCATCAGGAAAGGCTCCGACTTTTTTTGAAAAGCTTACCAAAAAAATACGGATTTTACAATAAAGCTTTTTTGTCATCCGATCTCTTTGAGGATATCCCATTTAAGCCTTTTGATTATGCGCTTTTCAAGCCGCGAGATGTATGACTGTGATATCCCCATCATATCGGCGACCTCCTTTTGAGTCTGTTCCCGTACTCCGCCGAGTCCGAAGCGCAGTTTAATGATCTTTTTTTCCCTGTCGGACAAACGGCCTATCGCGCGATGAAGCAGCATTCTGTCGGTGTCGTCCTCCAGCGGCCTGATGATCGAATCCGCTTCGGTGCCCAGCACCTCGCCGAGAAGAAGCTCGTTGCCGTCCCAGTCGGTATTGAGCGGTTCGTCAAGACTGATCTCGCTTTTCTGAGAAGCGGTTTTTCTCAAATGCATGAGTATTTCGTTCTCTATGCAGCGGGAGGCGTAAGTGGCAAGCTTGATGTTTTTCTCCGGATCATATGTATTGATCGCTTTTATAAGCCCGATAGCGCCTATCGAAACCAGATCTTCGATATTTATCCCGGTATTTTCGAATTTTTTCGCTATATACACCACAAGCCTGAGATTATGTTCGATCAGTCTGTTTCTCGCGCTTTCGCTTCCGCGGCTAAGCTCGAGTATGCATTCCGCCTCTTCCTGGCGGCTCATGGGGGGCGGGAGATTATCGCTTCCGCCGACATACATTATCTCTCCGTAAAGCAGCTTTCGCAGCATGTTCAAAATACGCATTTTCATTCCTCGCCTATAAGAGCGTCGCAGCCGCACATGCTTATCTCGGCAGGCGACATGGCCGCCCATATTCCCTCCTTCTTTTTTCCGTCGATATATACCCCGCCGGGTCTGAACGCAAGCAGGAGCCCGCCCTTGCCGTCTACGGTACGGTAGGGCACCAGACGGTATCCCGCTCCCAATTCCGGCAGCATATCCGCCGCGCCGCGATCTCCGGCCGAGCGCAGGACATTTTGCGCCTGCGGAGGAAGGAGCGGGACGAGCCTTTCTTTCCCCGCAATGATCACATGGCCGCCGGATATCGGTTCTCTGAGCTTGTTTCCGCTGTCAATGAAAGCTGTAAGACTCACCTCCCCGTACTGCGACCGGATCACGAGCTCTGCCCGCTCCCTGCGTCCGGCAAACCGAAAGGGTATCGCGCAGACGCCGGCGCTGAAAGCGAGCGAAAGCAGAAGCGCTCTCACTGTATGTATACCGAGCGCAAGCGTCAATCCCGCGAAGAGAGCATTCATGGCGAAGTATGCTCCCGCAAGACGCCATAGTCCCCTTTCCCGCCCGTAGGCCGTCAGAAGCATCAGCGCGGATATACACAGCTTGATCGGCATGGCCGTAAAGAATTGAGCAAATACCGCCGCGACGGAATATGACGCGCCTATCAGCGCCGCTGCGGCAAGCCTGAGTTTCTTTCTGTTTTTCCCGCACAGTTTTCCGCTTGCCCACAGCATGGTAAGATCCGCGGCAAATTCGAACAGGAAAAGGCTGTCTATATAAAGCACCCTCATGCCCGGATTGTACAGGCATGAGGGTAAGCTTGTTTGTCGAACTCTATTCCGGACGAATGACTTTTTTTATCCCTTTTTCGACCTTTGCGCGAGGCAAAAGCAGCTCATGTCCGCATCCCGAGCATCTGATGCGGAAATCCATGCCTACCCGTAGGACCGTCCAGCTGTTTGAGCCGCACGGGTGCTTCTTTTTCATTTCAAGCGTATCGTTTACACGGACGTCCATTCGCTCGCTCCTTTCCCCGATGCCGGACAGCGTCGTATTTCTTCATTTTTCTGCGGATACTTGAAAACAAAAGCTCAAGATTGTAAAATGAGCCGGGAGGAATCGTTTTATGTGGTTATATATCCTGGTCGGCTCGTTGGCCGCAGCCGTATTTCTCATATCCTTTTTCGCTTTCCGTTATATCTTCGGACGCGCCCGGGAAATGGATATGTCCGACAGGCAGCAGCTTCTCTCCAGTGATTGGTTCATGTATGAAAAAGAAATAAGCGAAGGCATACGCTGGATCGAAAAACAGAAATGGCAGGACGTGGAAATAAAAAGCTCCGACGGGCTGACGCTCCGGGGCCGCTGGCTCCCTAAGGCAAACGCCGAAAAAACGGCTCTGCTTTTTCACGGATATCATTCCATGGGGCACAATGATTTCAGCCTTTCCTTAAAACATTACAGGGATAAGGGCTTCAACATACTTATGCCGGATCAGCGCTCGCACGGCAGGAGCGAAGGAAAATACTGCACTTTCGGCGCTCTCGAATCCGACGACTGCCGTTTGTGGATCAACGAAGCGCTGCGCCTTGCCGGAAGCGATACGCAGATACTGCTTGGCGGAGTTTCCATGGGCGCTTCCACCGTTTTGCTGTCTTTGAAAAGAGGTCTGCCCGATAACGTCAGGTGCATTGTGGCGGACTGCGGGTTTACCGGGCCGAAAAACATCATAAAATGGTATATGAAGAACAAATATCACATGTATCTGTTCCCGCTGCTGCAGCTGGTGGGACTGTACTGTCAGATATTTGCTCACTTTACTCCCTCGGCTTACGATACGCGGAAGCTCCTGGAGGAAAATACCAAAATTCCGGTTTTTCTCGCACACGGCAAGCCGGACAGCATCGTCCCCTACTTTATGTCCGAGGAAAACGATAAGGCCTGCGCTTCGAAACACGTTTTCTTTTCGTCGGAAACGGCCATGCACGCAGGCTGTGCCCTGACGGAGGGAAACAGGTATTTTAACGCGCTCGACAAATTCATAAACGAATGCTTCTGAACTTGTTCGGCCCGCGGCGCAGTCGCCGCGGGCCGTTCTTTGTCAGTCGGGTATATCGTAGCGCTCCATGTATTCGTCAAAGCATCTGCGGAAATGCTCATTGTTTACCGATTTTATTTCATTCAGGTATTCATGCGCGTCAAGATGATCGTGCTTTGCCTCTATGACTGCCACTGCGATGTTGGAGCAGTGATCCGAGATACGTTCAAAATTCGTAAGGATATCGGAGAGAACGAAGCCCATTTCTATGGTGCATTTCCCGCTTTGAAGACGCTTGACATGCAGACCCTTGACCTTGGTGATGAGATAATCGATAACTTCTTCCAGAGGTTCTACTCTGGATGCAAGCTCCGCGTCGTTGTTTATTATCGAGTTTATGGCAAGATCGAGTATTTCGTTAAGCGCCTGAGAAAGGCTTTTTACTTCGCGCGTGCCTTCCTCGGAGAAGCTTATCTGCTTGTCGTGCAGCTCCCGGGCGTTTTCCGTAAGATTGACTGCATGATCGCTCAAACGCTCAAAATCGCCTATTGCATGAAGCATTTTGCCCACGGCAAGACTGTTGCCCGCTGACAGCCCCTTGGACGACAGCTTCACAAGAAAGCTGCCGAGCCTGTCTTCATACATATCGATAAGGTCCTCGACCTTATCGATCTCATCAATGGCTTTTTCATCGAATTCGAAAATAAGACCGATCGCTTTTTCCGCGGTATCGTGAGCAAGTCCGGCCATTTTATCTACCATGCGGCCGCATTCGGAAACGGCTACCACCGGCGTGTTGATGAGGCGCTCGTCCAGGGACACGAAAAGCTTCTCGGAGCTGTCGGGCTTGTCCGGCATGATCTTTTCGCTTGCTTTGATCAGGAGTCTGCGCATAGGCATCAGAATGGCTGCCGTCAGGACGTTGAACGTGGTGTGTATCAGCGCGATGCTCACGGCGTTGACCGGCAGAGCGGCAAAGGCAAACCTGAATATCGCGTTAAGCAGGCTGAAAACGCAAAGGAGAACAACGGAACCGGATACCGTAATGAGCAGATTGATCACGGCGACGCGCTGCGCTTTTCTGTCGGTACCGATACAGGATATCAGCGCAGTGGCGCAGGTGCCGATGTTCTGGCCCATAACAATCGGTATGGCCATGGCGCAGGTTATGCCCCCTCCGGCCGACAGCGCCTGAAGTATGCCTATCGAGGCTGCGGAGCTTTGTATGATCCCGGTAAAAACCGCCGCGGCGAGCAGCGCGATCACCGGATTTTTGAACGCCGTAAGTACGGCCGAGAAGCCCTGCATTTCGCTCAGCGGAGCCATTGAGTCTTTCATAAGCTCCATCCCGTACATGAGGATGGCAAACGCGACAAGGACGGTCCCGATGCGCTTTTTTCTGTCGCTGTGGGAAAACATGATATAAATAATCCCGACGAAGGCAAAAATAAGCGAAAAATACTCCGGCTTCAGAAGTCCGAGCAGCGATCCGTCCGTGCTGATACCCGAGAGGCTGAGTATCCAGGCGGTGAACGTAGTGCCTATATGCGCTCCGAAAATCACCGTTACAGTGTCCGAGAAAAGCATTATGCCGGAGTTGACCAGGCCTACGAGCATTACCGTTACGGCTGAGCTGGACTGCATCGAAATGGTTATCACGGCGCCGAGAAGCATGCTCATTGCGGGATTTGAAGTAACTTTTCTGAGCATCGTTTCGAGCTTTCCACCGGATATTTTTTCAAGGTTTGCCGACATAACGTTCATTCCGTACAGGAAAAACGTCAGTCCGCCGAACAGTGTTATGACCGAAAACAGATCCAAAAAAGCTCCCTCTCTTCCCTCGTCAGATACATATCACGTATCCGTGCTTCACAACACGCCAAGACCAATGTAATTATATTTGCGTCTTCGGTTAAATGCAATAGATCAAATTGCCCAAATTGTTTCAGACCGGCTGACAACAAGTTCAGCCGGTCTGTGAATTTACGCCGCAGCGTCAAGCATCCTGTCCATGAATATCCCGTATCCTTTTGTCGGATCGCCGATCAATACGTGCGTGACCGCGCCGACGATTTTACCGTTTTGTATCACGGGGGAGCCTGACATGCCCTGTACTATCCCGCCCGTAAGAGAGATCAGCTCGTCGTCCGTGACCGTGATGAGATAATCTCTTGCGCACTCCGAGCCGCGGTAAATGCGGGAAATTTCCGCCTTGTACCTTACCGGACCCTTGCCCACGTCGGAGAGAATATATGCCTCGCCGCATTTAAGCTCACGCCGCGGCATTACCGGGATCGCGTCTCCCGAGCCGAAGGCCCCGTCATCCGCATTTCCGAAAATGCCGCACTCATCGTTGAGATCTATTTCTCCGCATTTTTCTCCCGACGAGCTCCCCCTGAGTTCTCCGGGACTTCCCTTCTCGCCTTTTACCGCGCCGTCTATCCGGGCATAATAAATGCTGCCCTCCCGAAGCGGAAGAACGACGCCCGTTTCGATATCGTTTACCGAGTGTCCCAAAGCGCCGAACGATCCGTCTTCGGGATCGATAAAAGTAACGGTACCGAGCCCCGAAAGTCCGCTTCTCAGCCATACTCCGAGCTCGTACCGCCCGCTCGTACCGAGTACGGGAGTAACGGCGGTCTGATACTGCCGCCCGCCGCGCGTATAGCGCACGGAAAGCTCCCCGCATTCTTCTTCAAGCGCTTTTTTCAGATCCTCCGGGCAGTCTATGCGGCGCGATCCGATATATTCTATCACGTCTCCCGCTCTCAAGCCGGCGTCATACGCCGGTTCCGCCTCTCCCGACGCCGTATCGACCTTTGTCAGCGCCGTTATCACCACGCCCTGCGTTTCTATTTCTATTGCGACCGTTCTGCCGACGGGAACGAGCTCGCGCGCATCGCTCGCCGCTGCGGAACAGTCTGCTAAAGCAAAACACAGAAGCAGCGCGGCGATTTT
This sequence comes from Clostridiales bacterium UBA1246, assembly GCA_002308315.1. Lineage (GTDB taxonomy): Bacteria > Bacillota > Clostridia > Oscillospirales > Oscillospiraceae > UBA1246. The sequence goes on from DBWE01000114.1 coordinate 7,436, forward strand.
TCCTGTTTTTATTGACTCCACGCTCTCATGCTCCTTTTCTGACTTCGCGTTCCTATTATGGCGGTTTCAAAAGCAAAAACCACTGTCAATAAACTGCGAATTTCCCATTGAGGAAATGGGACGAAAAGGATGAACGATCACAGCGCCGAAGTCGCGGGCGCTTCGGGGCAAGGGCCGAGATCATTCCGGCAAATAACCGGAAGACGATACTGCAATTACCTTCTTCGGCCGAGCGTATCAAACCGGCTGCAGTCAAACGATTTGAAAAATATAGAATTTAAGATATTCGGTCTCGGGGACGCCCCACAAAACGGGATGGTCCGGTCCCTGCTGTCTGGCTTCTATCTGCCGCAGGCTTACGTCGGCGTCTGCCGCAGCCTCTGAAAGCATTTGTCTGAAAAGAGAGTCTGTCATAAAGTGCGAGCAGGAGCAGGTAGCGAGATAACCGCCCCTGTGAAGCAGCTTCATCGCTTTGAAATTGATCTCCTTATATCCTCTTGCCGCGGAGCTGACGGTGGAATTGCTTTTTGTGAACGCCGGAGGATCGAGAATGATAAGATCGTAGTTTCTTTCAGCGGAAGACAGGAAATCGAAAACATCCGCCTGAATAAAGCGAACGTTATCCATTCCGTTGACGGCCGCCGAGCGTCGGGCAGACTCCAATGCCGAAGCGGAAATATCCACCGCCGTTACCTCGCTCGCTCCGGCAGCGGCACAGTTGAGCGCAAAGGCTCCGCTGTGTGTAAAGCAGTCAAGAACGCGCATTCCGCCCGCAAGCCGTGCGACGGCGGCGCGGTTATATTTCTGATCGAGAAAAAAACCGGTTTTCTGTCCGTTTATATAGTCTACGTCGAACTTCAGACCGTTTTCGGTAATGATCACATGTCCGTCCCCGTCGCCGAATGCAAAACCGCAGCGGCGTTCAAGCCCTTCCTTGTCGCGCAGCGCGTTGTCGCCGCGCTCATATATTATGCCGCAGCCCGTCTGCTTTATAAGCTCGTCGTATATCGCTGCCTTGACTTTATCCGTGCCCAGACAAAGCACTTCGCTCACAAGAACGTTTGAAAATCTGTCGACCGTCAGCCCGGGGATGCCGTCAGCCTCTCCGAATATCAGCCGGCAGCATTCAAAGTCCTCCCCCATTACTTTCCTGCGGTAGTCCACGGCGTATTTAACTCTTCTGCGCCAAAAGGCCTCGTCGAAACGGTCGTTGGGGTTTCGGGAAAGAATACGTACGCGGATCTTGCTTATGTCGTTTATAAATCCCGCGCCGAGCCATTTTCCGGACTGCGAAACCACGTCGGCTATGTCTCCGCTGCGGTAATCTCCTTCGACGGAAAGCACTTCGTCGCCGTATACCCATCTGTGACCCGCGCGTATGGTTTTTTCCGATTTTTTGGAAATAGTGAATTTTGGATAAATTCTCATTTGAAAAGACTCCCGAGGCTTTCGGTATACGGAGGGCGGCATATCCCCTTTTCGGTGATTATTCCCGTGATAAGGCTGCTGTCGGTAACGTCAAAAGCCGGATTGAAGCATCGCACTCCCTCGGGCGCCATGGGGTGCGAATACCACAGCGTGCTTATTTCCTTCCCGTCGCGCTGCTCTATTACGATGTCGCTGCCGCTGCGGCATTCAAGATCGATCGTACTCGTCGGACCGAGCACGTAGAACGGAACGCCGTAATGCTTCGCCGCGATCGCCAAAAGACTCGTCCCGATTTTGTTTGCCGTGTCGCCGTTTGCGGCGACTCTGTCGCAGCCGACGAAGCAGATATCTATTTTGCCCTGAGACATCACCGAAGCCGACATATTGTCGCATATAAGCGTAACGTCCACGCCCGCGGTCATCAGCTCCCACGCTGTCAGCCTGGCGCCCTGAAGCAGAGGCCGCGTTTCATCACAGTATGCCGCGACACGCATGCCCCGCTCCGCGGCCATTATTATCGGGCCGATCGCCGTACCGTAGCGCGAGGTCGCGATCGGGCCGGCGTTGCAGTGCGTCAGGACGGTCGAGCCCTCTTTCAGCAGGGAAAGTCCGAAACGGGATATCGCCGTACACATGTCTATATCTTCGTCCAGTATGGCCTGGCATTCCCGTCTCAGCGCACGTGTATCGCCGCCGGACTTCTCCGCCGCGTCTGTCATGCGTTTTAGGGCGCGCGAAAGATTTACCGCCGTCGGCCGCGATGAGCAGAGATATTCCGCGTCGCGCCTGAAGCTTTCCATAAAGCAGGCTTTGTCGTATCCCAGTGAGAGGACGTACATGGCGAAGCCTGCGAATATGCCCAAAGCCGGAGCTCCGCGTATCCGCAGGCTGACAATGGCCTCATACATTTCTTCAGCCGTTTCAAGCTCGATATATTCCCTGCTGTTCGGAAGCAGGGTCTGGTCAAGTATGACAAGGCGCCTTTCGTCATCGGAAAGGCGCACATGGTCGACAAAACGATCCGTCATCGTTCCTCCCTGAAATAGCTCAGCCCGAGGGCGGACGGGCCGAGGTTTTCCTTTTTGCGCCGCAGCGATACGAAAATAAGAACGGCTATCGTAACAACGTAAGGCAGAGTCTTGAACAGCTCTGACGTGCTGCGCGTCAAGCCGCCGATATAATAATACATCCAGCTGAGAAGTCCGAAAAGATAGCTGCCCCAGATGGCGCTGCGCGGTCTCCAGGTGGCGAAGATCACCAGCGCGACCGCAAGCCAGCCCAGAGCTTCAATGCCGCCGTCGCTTGCCCAGGTGCCCTTGATATAATCCATGATATAAAATAGTCCGCCTATGCCGGATATCATGGCTCCCGCGCAGGTAGAAAGATATTTGTATTTTATGACGTTTATGCCCGCGGCGTCCGCGGTGGCGGGGTTTTCGCCCACGGCGCGGAGGTTCAGACCGGAGCGGGATCTGAACAGCCAGTGCTGAAGAACGAACGCAAGGATTATCCCCACATAAACGAGCCAGCCTATGTTTTTGATGATGGGTATATTGCTCAGGAAAGGAATAACGGCCCTGTATGCTTTCGAAGTGACAGGCAGCGAGATCTGTCCGACGCCTCCGGCAAGCTTATTCAGGCTGCCCCCGAAGAAATTTGCAAAGCCGCAGCCGAAGATCGTGAGAGTAAGGCCGGTAACGTTCTGATTGGCTCTGAGGGTTATGGTGATGAAGGAATAAATAAGCCCCCCGGCGAGAGAAAACAGCATTGCCGTGACGAAAGATATTATCAGACACAGCGCCGGCGACGGGGAGGCGGTATACTGCTCATACCAAAAAGCGCCCATAAGGCTGCCTATGGCGCCGAGACTCATGATCCCCGGTACGCCGAGATTAAGATTTCCGGATTTCTCAGTGAGTATTTCTCCCAGAGCGCCGAACATTATGACAGTACCGAATATTATTGCCGACTGGATCAAAGACAGTATCTGCGTCATTACCGCGCACTCTCCTTTCTGCGGAAAACGAGCCTGTAATTTATAAAGAACTCGCTTCCGAGTATGAAGAACAGTATTATGCCGATTATTATCTTTCCCGCGTATTCGTTAAGGTTATAATCACTGGCTATCTGCCCCGCTCCCGCTTCCAGGAAAACGAGGAGCAAAGAGATGAGTATCATTACGAAGGTGTTGAATTTGGCAAGCCATGCCACGATTATCGCGGTAAAGCCTCGTCCTCCGGCGGTCGCGGTGGAGATGGTATGGCTGGAGCCGGCTACCGCGATAAAGCCGCTTACTCCGCATATCGCTCCCGAAAGGCACATGGTACGGAGTATGACCCGCTTGACGTTTATTCCGGCGTAGCGCGCCGTCCTCTCGCTTTCGCCGACTATCGCTATCTCATAACCGTGCTTGGAGTAACGGAGATACACGAACATCCCCAGCGTCAGTATCCCCACGATCACGACGTTCAGCGTATACTGATTGCCCAGCAGCGCGGGAAACCAGCCTTCCTTGCCGCTCTGATTGATTATGCCGACCGAGTTGCTGCCCGCGGGATGCTCCCAAAGACTGACGAAAAAGCTTGTGAGCTGTATTGCGACATAATTCATCATAAGCGTAAAAAGCGTTTCGTTCGTATTCCATCTTGCCTTGAACAGCGCCGGGATAATCCCCCAGACGGCTCCGGCTATGATGCTTGACGCAAGCATGACGATGAGCAGGAGCCACGTAGGCATAAGATTTCCGAGAAAGATCATGCACGCGGCGGTGGCGACGCCGCCTATAAGTATCTGACCTTCGGCCCCTATGTTCCAAAAGCGCATTTTGAACGCCGGAGCGAGTCCGACGCCTATGCAGAGGAGCATCATGGTATCGCGCACGGTGACCCAGCTGCGCCTTTTTGTCCCGAAAGCTCCGCTCCACATGGAAGCGTACACCTTCAGAGGATTGAGCTTGACTATTGCGTATATGATGGCCGCGCAGACGATCAGAGCCGCGATAACGGAAACCAGTCTGATGATCCAGGCCTTCCACCACTTTATGTCAGTGCGTTTGACTATGTGTACAAACGGTTTATGTTCATTCATTTTACGACTGTTCCTTTGTGACGGTTTTGGTTTTATACGGATCTAAACGGTTTCAGTCCTGACCTTTTCCGGGATCGGCGCCGCTGCCGGAAAGGTAGGTCATCTTATAGCCTATTTCTTCTTTACTTACCGTTCTCGCGTCCACGACGTCGTTCAGTACTCCCCCGCACAGAACTATGATCCTGTCGCACAGCTCGATCAGCACGTCAAGATCCTCGCCCACATATATTACCGCGACGCCCTGCTCCTTCTGCTCTGCAAGAAGATTGTAAATGGTATAGGAAGTATTGATATCGAGACCTCTTACGGCATATGCCGTCATAAGAACGGTAGGCACGGCGGAGATCTCTCTGCCTACAAGCACCTTCTGAACGTTTCCGCCCGAAAGCTTTCTTACGGGAGTATTCAGAGACGGCGTCATGACTTCAAGCTCCTCCTTGACCGTTTCCGCAAGCTTTTTTGAGGGCGAACGGTCGGTAAACGGACCGGGAGAATTGCGGTAGGATTTCAGCATCATGTTGTCCGACATTCCCATGCTGCCTACCAGTCCCATGCCGAGTCTGTCCTCCGGGACAAATGAAAGATGTACTCCCATATCCATGATCTCCGCAGGCTTAAGACCGGTCATTTCGCTGACGCTGCCGTCGGGAGCGTAGTATTTTACGCTCGAACCGCTTTCCGTTTTCTGGAGCCCGGCGATGGCCTCGAGGAGCTCTTTCTGTCCGCAGCCGGAAATACCCGCGATGCCGAGGATCTCGCCTCCGTAGGCGGTAAACGAAATGTTTTTGAGAACTTCAACGCCCTCGCCGTTCCGTACGGAGAGATTATTGACCTCGAGTCGTTTCACGGGGTTTACGGGCTCGGAACGCCGGATGTTGAGAGAAACCGCTCGACCCACCATCATATCCGTCAGCTTCTGCGGATCCGTTTCTTCGGTTTTGACTTCTCCTATATACTTGCCCTTTCGGAGTACGGCGACCCTGTCGGATATCTCCATGACCTCGTTGAGCTTATGCGTGATGATCACTATGCTCTTTCCGTCGGCCTTCATGCTGCGGATAACGTTGAAAAGGCGCTGAGTTTCCTGCGGAGTGAGCACAGCCGTGGGCTCATCCAATATCAGCACGTCCGCGCCCCGATAAAGCGCCTTTACGATCTCGAGCGTCTGCTTTTGACTGACGGACATATCGTAGACCTTTTGCTGGGGATTTACTTCAAATCCGTATTTTCCGCATATGTCTTCTATGCGTCTTGCGGCCGTCTTAAGATCGAATTTTTCATCGTCGATTCCGAGAACGGTATTTTCTGCGGCCGTAAATACGTCGACCAGCTTGAAATGCTGGTGGATCATACCGATATGATGATTGAACGCCTCTTTCGGCGAACTGATGGAAACCTCCCTGCCGTCAACGAATATATGTCCGCTGTCGGGATAGTATATGCCCGACAGGATATTCATAAGAGTGGTTTTACCGCTCCCGTTCTCGCCGAGAAGGGACAGTATCTCGCCCTTGTAAATATCGATATTGACATTATCGTTGGCAAGAGTGGCGCCGAATGCTTTGGAAATGTTTTTCATCTGTACGGCATATTCCATGGCAGATCTCCCGTGCGGCCTCAGGAAAAAAGGCCGCGAATTATTTCTGTTATAGCAGACGTAACCTATA
>DBWE01000090.1:0-131 GCA_002308315.1 Clostridiales bacterium UBA1246
ATGGTATAGGGCTCGGCGCCGTAGACGCGCGTAAGCGTCAGGTCCTTCCACTCGAGCAGCTCGCGCAGATGCCCGCGCAGCTCGTCGGGATAGAAGAGCTCGCCTGCCAGGACGGTCTTTTTCTGGTATTT
>DBWE01000090.1:206-6902 GCA_002308315.1 Clostridiales bacterium UBA1246
TCCCGGTGCCAGGGCAGCAGCAGCGAGGCGCGGTCGCTTATCTTCAGATTGTCGGGCGATATCTCCACGCCCTTCGAGCGCACGTCCGCAATTTCCGCGCAGAGGTTCTCCGGGTCGAGGGCGACGCCGTTTCCGAGCACGTTCGTCACGCCCTCGCGCAGTATGCCGGAGGGGAGCAGATGCAGGGCGAACCTGCCCCTGTCGTTCACGACGGTATGCCCGGCGTTTCCGCCGCCCTGATAACGGACGACGACGTTGTATTTCTCCGTAAGCAGATCGACCATGCGGCCCTTGCCNNTCGTCGCCCCAGTTGATGCCGACTATCACGCAGCTGCTCATTTTACCTCCCCGAGCCCTTGCTCCGCTCTTGCCATGATCTCCCGGTAGGCGTCCTCCACGCCGCCGAGATCCCGGCGAAAACGATCCTTGTCGAGCTTTTTGCCCGTTTCGCTGTCCCAAAGCCGACAGGTATCGGGACTGATCTCGTCGGCGAGAACTATCGAGCCGTCGGGCAGCCTGCCGAACTCCAGCTTGAAATCCACCAGCGTCACGCCGCAGGAAGTCCAGAAGTCTTTCAGCACGCCGTTTATTTCAAAGGCGAGCCTTTTGATCTCCTCCAGCTCCTCCCGTGAGACGAGCCCGAGAGCCAGCGCGTGACAGTCGTTGATGAGCGGATCGCCGAGAGCGTCGTTTTTGTACGAAAACTCGATCGTCGGCTCGGAAAAGACCAGCCCCTCGTCCACTCCGTATCTTTTGGAGAACGAGCCGGCGGAGATATTGCGGACGATCACCTCGAGAGGCACAATTTCCACCTTTTTTACGAGGGTGTCCCGCTCGCCGAGCTCTTCGACGAAATGGGTGGGTATCCCGCGCTTGCGCAGCATCCGCATGAGCGCGTTGCTCATTTTGTTGTTGATGATCCCCTTGCCCTCGATCGTCCCGCGCTTGAGACCGTTGAAGGCCGTGGCGTCGTCCTTGTAGGAAACGATCAGCAGTCCGGGATCGTCCGTGGCAAATACCTTTTTTGCCTTTCCTTCGTATATCTGTTCGCCCTTGATCATAACTGACCTCCATGCTTTGCGCCGCGGCCGCGTCACTCGACCGTAACGGACTTGGCGAGATTTTTCGGCTTGTCTATATCGCAGCCGTTCGCTTTGGCGACGTAATACGCCAGAAGCTGCAGCGGAACGATCTCTATCACGGGAGAAAACAGGGCGTCGGCGTCCGGGATGAACAGCAGATCGTCGGCCGCCGACAGGATCCTGCGGTTGTCGCGGAAGGGCAGCGCGAGCACCTCCGCGCCCCGGGATTTCACCTCGACGATGTTGCTCAGGGTCTTTTCCATGACCGAAGGATTGCAGCACAGCGCGATGACGGGGCAGTGCTCCTCAATGAGCGCGATGGTGCCGTGCTTCAGCTCGCCCGCGGCGTAGGCCTCGGCGTGGATGTACGATATCTCCTTCATCTTCAGCGCGCCCTCCAGCGCGACGGCGTAATCGGTGTTCCTGCCTATGAAGAAGAGAGCGCGGCTTTCGTGGTATTTCCGCGCGAGCGCCGGGACGGAGGGATTCATGTCTATCGCCTGCTGGATGCGGCGGGGAAGGGCCTGCAGCTCCTCGACGAGCTCCGGGGCGTCGTCGAGGCGTCCGAGACGCTCGGCGAAAAAGACGGCCAGCATATACAGCACCGCGATCTGCGTGGTGTACCCCTTCGTGGTGGCGACGGCGATCTCGGGACCCGCCCGGGTATAGACGGTATAGTCGGCCAGCGAGGCCACGGAGCTGCCCACCACGTTCACCACGGCGAGGGTCTTCGCCCCTCTTGCGCGGCATTCCCTGAGCGCGGCGATGGTGTCCGCCGTTTCGCCGGACTGGGAAATGACTATAAGCAGGGTGCGGGAGTCGATCAGCGGGTCGCTGTATCTCAGCTCGCTGGCGAGCTGAGTCTCCACGGGAATGCGGCACAGACGCTCCAGCGCGTATTTTCCGGCGCAGCCGGCGTAATAAGCCGAGCCGCAGGCGGTGATGACGATCTTGCTCACGTCCGGCAGCTCGGGAACGAGACCGGCGAGCTCCTCGAAATCGACCTTTCCGTCTTTGATCCTCGGGGCTACCGTCGCCCTGACGGCCGCGGGCTGCTCCATGATCTCCTTGAGCATGAAATGGTCGTAGCCGCCCTTTTCCGCGGCCTGAACGTCCCATGTGATGCGCGAGACCTTTTTGCTTATCTCGCGGCCGGAGCAGTCGAATATCCTTATATCGTTCCCGGACAGCTCGGCAAACTCTCCGTCCTCAAGGTAAACGACGTTCCGCGTATGGTTCACCAGCGCGGTCACGTCGGAGGCGAAAAAGTTCTCGTCCATACCGATGCCGAGTATGAGCGGGCTCGCCTCCCGTACCGCGTAGATCTTTCCGGGCTCCTCGGAGCATATCACGCCCAGGGCGTAGGAGCCCCGGAGGCGGTTCGCGGTTTTTATCAGCGCGTCGCGCACGTTCCCGGCGTAATACATCTCGATGAGATGAACGATGACCTCCGTATCGGTCTCGCTCTGAAAACGGTAGCCGTCGCGGATGAGCTCTTCCCGCAGGACTATGTAATTCTCTATTATGCCGTTATGCACCACGGCAAAGCGGCCGTCGTTGCTCAGATGAGGGTGGGCGTTCTCCTCCGTCGGAGCGCCGTGGGTGGCCCATCTGGTATGGCCTATGCCGGTAAAGCCCGGCACGGAAGCGCCGTCCCCGGTCTTTTCGCACAGGCTCGCTATCCTGCCTCTGACCTTGTTTACGGAGATCGTCCCGTTGTCCATGACGGCGATGCCCGCCGAGTCGTACCCCCTGTATTCGAGCTTTTTAAGGCCGTCGAGCAGGACGGGCGCCGCGCTTTGCCTGCCCGTAAATCCGACTATTCCGCACATATCGAATTTCCTTTTTCCTTATTTTCCGCTTTCTCCGTAGTTGGAAAGGACCCGCGCGGACGGATCGTCCACGTCGCAGCCCTCCCAGGCCCTGTTGGGCATCCAGAAGTCGGCGATCATTTCTCCCTGACCGGGATAGTATTTCTCGAAGATCTCGCGGTAGAGGAGAGATTCTTTGGTAAAGGGGCGAGCGTGATCGTATTTCAGCCGCTTTTCCTCAAACTCCGCGTCCGTGAAGCGCTTTGCCGCGTATTCCTTGAGATAATCCACCATGGAATGTCCGACCGCGTCGGAAAAAGCCGCCTTTTCGCGCCACAGTATGCCGTCGGGCAGAAGATCCGTCCCCTCGAAGGCATGGCGGAGCAGGTATTTTCCCTTGCCGTATCTGTTCAGCTTCATTTCCGGATCCAGGCTCATGACGTAGCTGACGAAATCGAGATCGCCGAAGGGCACTCTCGCCTCGAGGGAGTTCACGGAAATGCAGCGGTCCGCGCGGAGCACGTCGTACATGTGAAGCTCGCGCACGCGTTTTTCGGCCTCCTCCTGGAAGGCCGCCGCGGACGGGGCGAAGTCGGTGTATTTATACCCGAAAAGCTCGTCGGATATCTCTCCGGTGAGGATCACGCGGACGTCGGTGCGCTCATGTATGGCCCTGCATACGAGATACATGCCCATGCTCGCGCGAACGGTGGTTATATCGTAGGTCCCGAGAAGATATATGACCTCCTCCAGGGATGATATGACCTCCTCCGGGGTCATATAGACCTCGGTATGACGGCTGCCGATATGCTCCGCGGCCTGCCTTGCGTATTTCAGGTCTATGGCGTCCTCGCTCATGCCTATGGCGAAGGTCCTGATCGGCTCGGAGCTTTCCTTCGCCGCTATCGCGCAGACGAGGGAGGAGTCCAGACCGCCGGAGAGAAGGAAGCCGACCTTCGAATCGGAGACGAGGCGCTTTTTCACGCCGGCTGTCAGCTTTTCGCGGATATGGGCGCAGGCGGTCTCGAGATCGTCGTGACATACCCTTTCGACCGCGGCGACGTCGCGATAGCGGATGAAGCGGCCGGCCCTGTAATAGTGTCCCGGAGGGAAGGGCATGATCTTTTCGGCAAGGCCGACGAGGTTTTTCGCCTCGCTGGCGAAGATCACCGTTCCCGCGGCGTCGTATCCGTAATAGAGCGGGCGTATGCCTATGGGATCGCGGGCGGCGATGAATTCCCCGGTCCTGCCGTCGAAGATCACGCAGGCGAACTCCGCGTCGAGCATGGAGAACATATCCGTACCGTATTCGAAATACATCGGCAGGAGTATCTCGCAGTCGCTGTCCGAGCGGAAGGAATATCCCCTGCTCATCAGCTTTTCACGCTCTTTTTCAAAGCCGTAAAGCTCGCCGTTGCATACTGCCCAGCTCCCGTCAAGCCCGAAGGGCTGCATCCCCGACGGGGTCAGGCCCATGATGGACAGCCGGTGAAAGCCGAGAAGACCGCTGCCGGTATCGACGATCCTGCTGTCGTCGGGGCCGCGCGATTTTGTTCGCGCGAACCCCGTTTCAAACGCGCCCCTGTCCGGAACGCTTCCGCAATATCCTATGATCGAGCACATTGTCCTTCACCTACTCCACGTCCTGCAGGGCGTCGTAGCCCTCCTCGCCGGTGCGTACCTTCACGACGTTTTCAACGTCGTAAACGAAGATCTTGCCGTCGCCGATATGGCCGGTATAGAGCACCTTCTTGGCGGTCTCGATAACGTCGCGCACGGGAATGGCGCTGACGACGATATCCACCTGCACCTTGGGCCGGAGGTCGGTTTCCACCGCGACGCCGCGGTAGAATTCGGTGTGGCCGTTCTGCATTCCGTAGCCCATCACGTGGGAGACCGTCATGCCGGTGATCCCGAGCTTCGACATGGCGTCCTTGAGGGCGTAGAGCCTTTCCTCCTTGAATACGATCTCCACCTTGGTGAACTTGTGACCGTCGCCGCGGAAGGCGGGCTCCCGCTTCACCGGCACGGCCTCCGCCGCGGGCACGGTGCCGGTCACGGCGACGATCTGATCGCCCGTGCCGAACTCCGCGTATTTATCCACCGCCGGCATGAAGTCCGCGTACGCGCTGGGCAGTCCGTGCTCGCTCAGGTCGAGCCCCGCGAGCTCGTCCGCGGGCTCGGCCCGCAGGAAGTCGATCTTTTTCAGCAGCCTGAAGAAAAGGAACATGGTGACCGCCGCCCAGGCGGCGACGGAGACCGTTCCGAGCAGCTGACGGCCGAGCTGAGTGAAGTCGCCGGTATAGAACAGTCCTCCGAGCCCGGCGGGCGCCTCCGGATTTGCGAAGAGTCCGACGGCTATCGTTCCCCAGACGCCGTTTGCGCAGTGCACGCCCACGGCGCCGACCGGATCGTCGATATGCAGCCTGAGATCGAGTACCTCCACGACCGCCGTGACGAGCACGCCGGCGACGAGGCCGACGGCGGCGGCGCCGAGAGCGTCAAACGCGTCGCAGCCGGCCGTAACGGCGACCAGTCCCGCAAGGGAGGCGTTCAGGCACATGGATACGTCCGGCTTGCCGTTTTTGATCCAGGTATAGATCAGCGTGGTGCAGGTGGCGACGGAGGGGGCGATCGTCGTGGTCAGAAAGATCGCGGAAAGCTCCGAGGGCGAGGTCGCCGCTGCTCCGTTGAAGCCGTACCAGCCCAGCCAGAGTATGAAGACGCCCAGCGCGCCGAGGGGGATCGAGTGGCCGGGGATGGCGTTTATCTTGGTGACCCTGCCGTTTTTGTCCGTAACGTACTTGCCTATGCGCGGGCCGAGAACGGCCGCGCCGATGAGCGCCGCTATGCCGCCCACCATGTGTATCGCGCAGGAGCCGGCGTAATCGTGAAAGCCCGCCCCGCTCAGCCAGCCGCCGCCCCATATCCAGTGCGCCTCTATGGGATAGATCACGAGGCTTATTACGGCGGAATACACGCAGTAGGCCGAAAACTTCGTCCGCTCCGCCATGGCGCCGGAAACGATCGTAGCCGTCGTGGCACAGAAAACGAGGTTGAAAACGAAATAGCTCGCGTCGGTGAAGCCCTCCGAGGGGGAGGCGATGAACTCGCCGAAATGTTTGAACAGATCGAGGTTGGGCTTTCCTATCAGTCCGAACAGTGCGTCCTCGCCCATCATGAGGGTGTAGCCCAAGAGGGAAAACACGACGGTGCCTATGCAGAAATCCATAAGGTTTTTCATGATGATGTTGCCGGCGTTCTTCGCGCGGGTAAAGCCGGTCTCCACCATGGCGAAGCCGGCCTGCATCCAGAACACCAGCGCCGCGCCTATCAAAAACCAGAATTCGACAGTCATAAAAGATCAACTCCCTGACGTTTTATTTCACACTGAATAAGATGTCGCCGTAGGTCGGGAAGGGCCAATAGCTCTTTGCCGTAAGCAGCTCCGCCCTGTCGCAGGGAATGCGCAGCTCGCTCATCCGGGGCAGCACGCTGTCGCGTATGAGCTCCGATTCCGCGATGATGTCCTCCGCGTTCCCAAGCCCCATGACGGCCTTTTCCAGATCGTCGGTGATCTCGGCGATGCGGTCCGTCAGAGCGGAGAGCTCCGTGACCAGCTCCTTTTCGTAGCCGCACGCGAGCTCGGGGAAGAGAGCCTTCTTGTCGGCGGCCTGCTTTGCCAGATCCGAGGTGAAGCGCGTTATCGCGGGGGCTATGCGCTTATGTACCATGCTGATCATGGTGTTGGCCTCGATGACGACGGTCCTGCAGTAGTTTTCGAGCATGATGTCGCGCCTGGA
>DBWE01000068.1:0-534 GCA_002308315.1 Clostridiales bacterium UBA1246
GGGGATCCCTCTGCCGTTTAAAGAAAGGGAAGCCGTATAAATGCGGCTTCCCGATCAAAGGATCACTGATCAATCAAGCTTGTTGATGCCGTCAATGTCTATGCCGAAGTAAGGAGCGCTGCGGAAAACGGACTCGGCAAAAGCGCCGTCGATGATGCACTCGTAATCCTCGCCGACGTACTGAACGGCAGTGAAATCGCTGTTCATGGTGCTGGTGTTGAAGATGTAGCTTTCAAGCTTCTCGCCGCCGACGGTAAAGGTATCGGTATCGAATACCTTCAGGCTGCCGTCCTTGATGGCCGCTTCGACCTCGGCGACTTTCTCGGCGGTGCCGGGAGCGCAGGAGCTTCCGAGAGTTGAGATCATGTTGGCGCCGGTCTCATATCCTTCGGACCAGTCGACCGCGATATCGGAGGCTTTCCCGTCCTTGGCAAGACCGATGGCATAGGTGTAATAAGCTGCCCAGTTGTTCTGCGCGGAAGTAAGGATGGCGGTGGGGGCAACGGCAAGCATATCGATGTTGTAGCCGACATA
>DBWE01000068.1:638-11965 GCA_002308315.1 Clostridiales bacterium UBA1246
GCGTTGGCCCAGGAGTTGGTGAAGGTAACGTCCATCTCAACGTTGGGAACAATGGACTTTACGCCGAGATAGAAAGCGGTATAGCCGGAAACGACCTCGGCATAGGGGAATGCGCCGACATAACCGATCTTGATATTGCCGTCGGCGTTGTAGTTGGCGTCGGTAAGCAGACCGTCGTCAACCATCTGAGCCAGCTTCATGCCGGCGACGACGCCGGAAACGTAACGGGACTCATAAGTGTGAGTGAAGAAGTTGCGGGTGTTCTCGAGACCGTCGACCGCAGCGGTATCGCCGGTGGCGATAAGGAAAGTAACGTCGGGGTATTCCTTGGCGGCCTCGGTCATATAGCTCTGATGGCCGTAGGAGTCGGAAATGATGAGATTGCATCCGTGCTCGGCAAGGTCGACAGCCGCGTCGTAGCAAGCCTCGGACTCGCTGATGTTGTACTTCCAGATGACCTTGGTGTTGTCGTTGTAGTCGATGCCGAGAGACGAGCAGGCTTTCTGAATGCCCTCCATGTGGGCAAAGTCATAACCGATGCTCTCGTCGTGCAGAAGAATAACGCCTATCTTGAGGGCGGAAGCGTCTTCCTCGGTTTTGCCTTCGTCGGGCTGCTTTTCTTCTCCGCTGTTCTGGGGAACGTTCGTGCTGAGGTCGCTTCCGCTGGCAGTCTGCTTATTCGCGTTGCAGGCGCAAAGAGCAAAAACGAGGACCAGCGCAAGCAGAAGTGCAATCGTTTTTTTCATTTTTTCCTCCATTATCTTTTTTTGTGTTTTTTTATTATTGCGGCGTTATGCCGGAATAAACCTTTCAGTGCATGAATTCTATGCTTCCGTCCGGGCCGAAAGCTTTGATCCTTGCGAGGGACTCCACTCTCACCCCGCGCGAGCGTATCCTGTCTCCTCCGTGCTGGAAGACCTTTTCGATCGCGATCCCCGCTCCCGTCACCTCGGCGCCTGCCTGAGCGGCGATATCGAGAAGGCCTTCAAGCGCCGCGCCGTTGGCAAGGAAATCGTCTATAATGAGGAGCTTGTCGTCCGGCCCGAGAAAATCCCGCGAAACGATAACGTCATACGTCGTACCGTGAGTGAACGATTTTACCTTGGCAGAATAAACTTCTCCCGCGATATTGCGCGTTTTGTTCTTTTTGGCAAACACGGCGGGGCATCCGAACTCAAGAGCGGCAATGCACGCTATGCCTATTCCGGAGGCCTCGATGGTAAGTATTTTATTGATCTCACTGCCCGCGAAAAGACGTTTCCATTCCTTAGCCATTTTATCAAACAGTGAAACGTCCATCTGGTGATTCAGAAAACTGTCCACCTTCAGAACGTCTCCGTCTTTTACCGTCCCGTATTTCCTTATCCACTCCTCAAGGAGCATCATATGATTATCCTCCGCAGAAGAAAAAATCATTTTAATCATACATCAATCGCCCGCTTTTTACAAGAAAAGCGGGCGAAAAATGTTGACATTTTTTCGTTGAAACTTTGTTGCTTTTTCCCAAACGCTTTCTGCACGGTACTAATCACGCTTTTTTTCCCTTTTGAAAATTCTCTTTCTGAAAACGATCAGCTGCATCGCCGCGAAAAGCAGCACGAGAATTCCGAGGGTAACGAAAGCCTTTACGATACTCTGCGGGGCAACGGAAAGCAGCAGAAGCATGGGAAATCCGAAAACGATGGCCCACGGCTGATGATATACCAGATTGTCGCCCGCCTGAGATTCAAAAAGCGGGTCCACCTCGCGCAGGAGTATCACTCCCGTGCTCGCGGTGCCGGTAAGCATGCCGTAAAGGCTGAGAAAAGCTTCATGCTCGTACGCTTTGAATACGTTTTTGCAAACCGTTCGCAGATAAAAATACGTGGCAAGCGCGCCGACTACGCAGATTATACTGATGGGGATAATAAAATTCCTGTGAGTAAACGCGGAAAGATCTATCGCGGCGATCGAGGCGACGACCATGATATCGAACATAAAGCCTGCGATGCGGTTCTGCATGAACACGTTTGTATATTCGCGCTTTATCACGCCTTTTTTTCCGAGCATGCGAAGTATATTTTTAAGCAGTATCGCGCATAAGGTCCCTATAAGGAAGTTAAAGCCCCAGACAAGCGGCCGCAGGGTGTTGTATCCGAAATTACCGAGCACGCCCGTGTCGATCACGGCTTCGATACCGCGCATGACGATATATGCAGATATGTACCCTAAGAAAACAATTGCGACCTGAATGGTGAACTTGTCCATGGACTCCGACATCGGCACTTCGTTCTTTCCGGATATCTGCTGAGCGGAAAGGTACTCGTCGTGTACGTAACCGTCACCGTCAGAGTTTATGATACCCTTCCTTCTCAGCCTGTTCAGGTAGATCACTCCGCCTATGCTTGCAGATACGAAGCCCATCGCCGCGACGGTAAGGCCGAAGCTCGTGCCTCCCTCAAAGCCGAACAGCGCTTCATAGTTGTGTCCCCAGTTATACGCCTGCCCGGGTCCCTGGCCGTAACCCATGGGCAGAAGCAGTCCCGAAGCCCAGAAGCTCTCAAGCAGATAGTGGCAGACTATCGTTATTCCGAGGCCGAGAACAGCCTGAAGCAGATAACCCGAAACGACCGTAACGCCCGAATCGAAGCCGCCGGTACGCGAGCGCTTGTCCTGCTTCTTTTCGATATTGCGCAGCGCCATGGCGACAAAGCCCAGACCGAGACCGTGATACGTAAGCATTTCGAGGGTCGTGGTCGGAACCATGGGCTTATCGAAGATCCTGCCGTATACAAAACCGACGGCCAAAAACAGAAAGCCGCCGAGGACAGAACTGGGGATCATCAGTCTGCGAAGCGGCTTGATCGCGTTTCGTAGGATATTGGCGATTATCATCGCGGCGAAGAGAAGCGTCATGGTCAGAATAAAGCTCCATACTCCGCCGTCCCAAAGGTTTATACCGGTAGTCATACGTCTGTTCTCCTGCGGATCGAAATTGATATGCTTTGATTGCCGTCGGCAAAGTGAGATATCATTTGCGTTTCAAGCATTTAAATAGCTCGTATATCCGTTTAATATTAGTATTTTTCGCTCTTCTTGTCAACGACAAAATAATATGGTAAAATGCGGCCCATGAACGTATATGATTTCGACAATACGATATTTCACGGCGACAGTACCGTTCGGCTGCTTTTTTATGCGTTTGCGCACGTTCCGGCCTCGCTTCGTACTCTTCCGTCCGTCGTCTGGAACGGGGCGTTGTATATTCTCCGATTGCAGTCCAAACGCCGCTTTAAGGAAAAGGTATACGCTTTCTGCGGATACGTACCCGATATGGACGCTTTCCTGAAAGGGTTCTGGAATAAAAATCTCGGGCGTATTTATAAGTGGTATCTCGACGGGAAAAAGGACGACGATATCATTATTTCCGCATCGTCCGAGTTTGCTCTGCGTCCGGCGTGCTCAATGCTCGGAGTCAGGCTCATCGCGACCGAGGTGGACCCTCACAGCGGAAAATATCTTTCCGAAAACTGTCACGGAGAAGAAAAGCTGCGCCGTTTTCGCGAGCAGTATCCCTCAGCCGAGATCGACGAATTCTATTCCGATTCCCGCTCCGACGCTCCGCTCGCGATGCAGGCGAAAAAAGCATATTTTGTTCGCAGGGGTAAAGCAATTGACTGGTAAAGAACGCAGACGCAATACCGCGCTCACCATCCTTATCTTTCTCACGCTTGCCTTTATCTGGGGAAACAGTCTGATGAGTCGGGATGAGTCCGACGGGCTGAGCCGTTGGATACTTCAGCATATCTTCAGAGGGGTCTTTATAGTCGACGATATCGACAGCGGCAATCATATCCTGAGAAAATGTGCGCATTTTACTGAGTTCGCGTTCCTCGGCTTGTTATTGTGCGTGCGTTTTCGCGGTAAAAGGAGATTTTGGCTGTTCGGGAACCTCGCCTTTGCCGCCGCCGCGGCAGACGAAACGATACAGCTTTTTTCCGGCCGCGGATCCCGAGCGGCAGACGTGCTTCTGGACTGCTCCGGAGCCGTCTTCGGAATAATCGTGGCCTCCGTGCTCCTTTCGCTCGTCCGAAAGCGAAAAAGACTGCGGAACGGCGGCTTGGGCCGACGCCCCTCCGTTGAATAAAAATCCGCTTTAAGCCCGACGGTGTTTTGCCGAAACAGATCTTTGTCTTCAAAAGGTGAATATAATAACGATATCCGCTCCGCGGGCAGCGACGCCCCGGAGCGGATATCATTTTCCGCGCGCTTATTCCGCCGCGGTGAGCTCCGTTATTCTTTCATAGCGGCAGGCATATGTTCTCAGATAATAAAGCAGCGAAGAGGTAAAATCATTTTCGGGGTCAAAAAACAGGCAGCAGCGTTTGTCGGCCCGATCTATCGCGTTTATCGCCTCATATCTCGAAAGCGGCCTTACTCCCCCGCTCCATATTATTGCGTCTGTTTCGTCGAGCGGGTCAAGCTCGTTTGCGGACAGAGCGCGCGCAGACGCCGCAATGAAGGTGCGGCAGGGGGGGGGNNCCGCCGCGCTGTTGAGCGCGTCGGACGTATCCATGAATTCCGCTTCGAGATCTTCCTCAAAAAGCACTCCCAGGCTGTGTCCCTCGGCCATTATCCTCCTTACCGTGTCCGCGTACTCGACGACCTGGTTTCGGTTGACGAAAAAGCAGGCCTTGTATCCGTATGAAGACAGCGTGTCCAGGACGGCGCCGGTGTTTTCGTTTATTCCGAGATAGGCAAGATAAACCGTTACGTCTGCCCCGGGCTTCTCCTGCTCCTGCGGAGGCTCCGAAACGGCGGGCGGCGGNNGGTACAAAGGTTGGCTTCACGGTTTCCACCGCGTTCATCGACGCGTAATAGCTGCTCAGCCTCGCCTGCATGAGCGTTTCCGCGCCCGAAGCAAAATCCGAGTCGGAAAGATATCCGTCGCGGCAAAGCCGTATTATATGTCCCTGGTCGCTGCGTATGTAGGAATAATTGATGCCGAAAAAGTCAGCGACGTAATATGCCGGCAAATACGCCGTATCGTTGGTGTAAATCGCCGTGAAGGAATACGTCCGGTCATTTTCGTCATACGTCGTGCCGGCACTCATATCAAAATACAGGGTTTTATCCTTATCCGAAACGACGACCGCCTGCGATTCCCGCGAATACAGTGCGGAGGTTTTCAATTCCTTGGAGCTGAAAACCGACCACGGCACGTAAAGCGAGCTTTTATATTTTACCGGCATCGTAGCGGCATTGAGCTCCAGCAGAGTGTTGTTTACCGCGGTGAAATAAATGTCATTGTCTGCGGCCGAGCTTATCACGACGGCGGACAGGACGAGCATGACCGCGATCAACACGAACAAAAGCGTTCTTTTCGGCAACGTATATCCGCCCCCCTTGAAATGTGATCGTACTCATTGACATGATAGCATTGTATATATTTTTTTTCAACAGCCCACACCATGCATTTATTATCAATTATGTAAAAAAAACCGAAAACATTGAAATAAATATCCCGATGATATAAACTGTATGAGTCAATTCTTAACAAAGCGGATCCGTACGACTTTATTTTTTGAAAATGAGAGGGTTTGGCTATGTCGGTCAAAAGCAAGATCATAATGCGCGAGTTTTCTTTCGGATGGAGGGATCTCCTTCTTTACGCTGCCGTCGCGGTCGTCGCGGCGCTGCTCCTTTTTCTCGGCAACCGCATAGCGGGAAAAGACGTGGCGTTTTACAACGGCACGGAGATCGGTCCTCGCATGGAGAAGGGCAAGGTCGTTGAAATAACGGACGAGGAAATATACGAGCGTGAAAACAGCAGCGGCAATCTCGTAAGGGATATCGACGTATATTTCAGGGTGAGAATGAGCTCCGGCGAAAACAAGGGCGATACCGTCGACGCGATGCAGAGCCTGCGCTATACCGTCGGCGCGGTGAACCGTATGACAAAGGAAACCGAAGTCGGAGACAGAGTCCTTATACGCTATGTCGGAGAGGACGCCGAACCTCAGTGGCAGTTCGTGCAGCTGATAAGGACGAACAAACTGCTTATTCTCGCGATAATACTTTTCGTTATTCTCATTATTTTCGGACGCATCAAGGGCATACAGATAATGATCTCCATCGGTTTTACCTGCTGCGCCGTGTTTCTGTTTTTTGTGCCCTCCATACTCAGCGGTATAAGCATTTACTTTTCCGCGGTGCTCGTCTGCATATACTCCATAATCATGACGTTCCTCATAGTCAACGGCTTTCACAGAAAGACGTTCTGCGCAATGATCGGCGCGCTTTGCGGTATAGCGGCTTCCGGACTGCTCTCGCTTCTCATGAACCGTTTCATGTCTATGAGCGGATACCTGGACGAGTCCTCGCTTGAGCTGACGTATTTAGCCATGGAAAAGCCGATAGACCTCCGGGCCGTTCTTTTTGCCGCGGTACTTATCGGCGCCCTCGGTGTGATAATGGACGTTTCCATGTCCATAGCCTCTTCCATGTGGGAGCTCAGGGAAAGCTCGAACGAATCGGATTTCCGCACTTTATTCCGTTCCGGCCTGAACATAGGCCGGGATATCACGGGTACCATGGCAAACACTCTGATCCTGGCATATATCGGCGGCTCTCTCACCGAAGTCCTGCTGCTCGTTACGGCCAACACTTCCCTGCCCTATCTTCTCAACCGCGAGGTCGTGATCGCCGAGATACTTCAGACGCTGATAGGAGTATTCAGCATCCTGTTCACCATTCCGCTCACTGCCCTTATATGCGCCGCGCTGTATACGAAAGGGTCCGCGAAGCGTTCCTGAAGGCCCCGAAAAATTATTAAAGTTTTTTTCGTATTTTATTTCATCATCAATTGCATTGAAAATTATAATATGCTATACTGCGTTTATGAGTCAGGTCATCTTTCGTAATTACTTATTGCCGAAGGAATAGGCCGAAAAAAATGGAGGTATCATATGAAATCGCACAAGACCCGGCTTACGCTGCTGATCGTTGCAGCAATGATAATTGCCATGCTCACGGGCATTACCGTTGCGTCCGCGGCAGACGACACGACTTATCTCGCGTTTTCTTCCGACGTGCACTACAACACCAGCAACGAAACCAACAACCTTGAGGACTGGATGGACGCGATAAAGAAGCTCTATCCGAAATTTGACTCCATGTCCTTCTGCGGAGACCTCGGAAGCGCGTACTGCTCTACCGCGGCCCAATACTGGAAATTCTCCCAGGCGGTCATGGACACTGCCGAAAGCTATGTCGGAACTCAGATAGTCAGAGATCCGGTTTACACCTTCGGCAACCATGAATGGTATCCCAGTGCGGGCGGCGACTATGCCAACAACAAGGATAACGCCACCGCGAAGAAATACCTCAACCGCACCGAAGCGATCAGCACCGATAAGTACAGAGTATACGCATACGGCGCCGAGGGCTCCGATCAGGAATATACCGACGAGGGAATTGCCGAGCTTGATGCGTATCTTGCCTCCTGCCCCACCGACATCCCCATTTTTGTCCTCATTCACTTCCCGCTTCACTACTTCTCCTCCAGAGTCTGCGCCAACGCGGAGAGCATGGTGGAAATGCTCAACTCATATCCCAACGTCTTCCTCATCTGGGGTCATAACCACAATGTGAGCGACACCAATTACGACCATTTCCAGAAGGCGGGCGACCTTATTGAGCTGCTTCCCGGCGTATTCACCGAGATCAATTTCACTTACTGCTCCGCCGGCTGTATGTCCGACGCCGAGTATGCCACAGGCAGCGCCTTTGTCAAAGGCAAGGGTCTTGTTGTGCAGATCGACGGTCTCAACGTGACCATGAATTACTACGATCTCAAGGGTAAGCAGGTCGGCGAGACCTTCAAAACCAAGATCGACCCCAAGGGCGGCAACAAGGAAGGCCCCTTCACCGTCAGATTCAGAGACGGACTCGGAATGATCGTCAGTGAGCAGACCGTCAAGAAGGGCGAGGCCGCCACGGCTCCCGAGATCGAGGCTCCTCTGGGCTATCAGATCACAGGCTGGAACAAGGATTTCAGCAGCGTAACAAGAGACATGACCGTTTCCCCGGTCATGGAGCTGCTCGACATGAATCCCCAGATCACCGCTCTTGCAGACGTGCTCGATCCCAACTATGTATACGTTACCATTCAGGTCGATCAGGCAGCTGCCGTCGGCAAATCGGGCGCTCCCATCATCCTCTATCCCGTACCCTACAAGGACGGGATGACCGTCGGCGACGCTTTTATCAAAGTTCATGAGCTGGAGTATGAAAGCGGCACAAGCGGCGCCTCGACCTACGATACGACCTACGGCTTCTGGTCCTTTGAAAAGATATGGGGACACACTCCTCAGAACGGCTCCCTGTGCTTCGATCCGACCGAGCCGAAATGCTGGATCGATTCCAACGCCGCCGCGGTCCCCGGCGCATGCTACTACAGCCTGGCCTATGACAGCAACTGGGTATCCACCAGCGCGATGTATCCCGCGGAGACAACCACGGTAACAGGCAAAAACATTACCCTCTGCGCCATGACTTTCGCAATGGACGCCTCTTACAATTACGCTCCCGAGCCTTTCCAGGGCGACGTGTACTGCGGCACGAGCTATGACAGCCTGACCGATACCGGCGTTGACTCCAACGTCATGGGCTATTTCAATCTCAGCTTCGATAAGGCAGGCGACTATTACATCCTTGTCAAGCCGCATGAAGAAGGCAGGTGCAATGCCGCTCTCGGCAAAGTCCACGTTGACGAAGGCAGCGGCAAGACCGTATACTTCAACATCTCCATAGACGATTATGTCTGCACCGACAAGGAAGGCAATTATATCGCCCACTACCCTGTCGTGCTCGATGAGTTCGACAACATCGGCGACGCCATACTTCAGCTCCACGCCAAGGCGCTGAACAACAACGGCAAATGGACCGCCGTTTACTCCGAGACCGAGAAGTGCTTCATCAACACTCAGGTCATGGGCGTTATGAACATCTCCTCCGTCTGCGGCATGGGCGCGACCTACGTAAATGATGAGAACGCTCCCGTTACCGATCTCACGAGGATCCCCGACGACGGCGACGTGATCACCCTCCACGGCTTCACCAACAGCAGTTATACCGCCTGGAGAGCGGGTATGTTCGACATAAAATACGCCGAAATAGGCGTCGGCGAGGAGATCAAGCTCACCGCCGGACGCATCGGCGCCAACAGCCCCTCCGGTTCCACCGGCTACGGCCCGATCAAGCCCACCTCCGGAAAGATCTTCATTGACTTTGAGGACAGCGGCAAATCCACCGACGCCGACGGCGCTGTGACCCTCTCCTTTGATAAGGAAGGCACCTATATCGTGACCATGGCAAGCGGCAATTCCTGGAGCTGCGCCATTTCCGTGATCAAGGTCGGCAAGGGCGGCTCGATGCTGGATAAGGAAGCGCTTGAGGAAAAGAACACCGTCGTGATGCGTTCCAACCAGAAGATCACCGTTGACGGCGAAGAGGTCGCGTTTGACGTTTACAACATCAACGGCAACAACTACTTCAAGCTGCGCGACATAGCGATGAAGCTTGACGGGACCGATTCCACCTTTGCCGTCGGTTATGACAGCGCCACCCGTACCATCACATGCACCACCGGCAAGGCCTACGAGGCCAACGGCAGTGAGCTTGTGATCGGCGACGATCTCAGCGCTACCGCAGTCAAGAGCAATCAGCCCCTGTACGTGAACGGCGCTCTTTCCACCATCAAGGCTTACAACCTCGGCGGCAACAACTTCTTCCAGCTTCGCGAGCTGGGCCAGGCCCTTGACTTTGTCGTTGATTATGATTCCGCAACGAGGACCGTCATTATCAACACCGACAAGCCCGAGGCTCTGTCCTACAAGATGACCGTTGTGGCTGCTTCCAGCATGGGCGAGTATGAAGTACCCGACGACGGTGATTTCAAGGCCTACGCTACCTCTTCGGATACAGGCTTCGAATCCAAGTCTCTCGGCTTCAACAACAACAACGGTTTCTATTACTACTTCACCACTTCCGCCTTCCCCGCTTCCTACAACAGCTCGGATTGGTCCACCATCTCCATGAGCTCGGGAACCAAGGACAACAATTGCCTGACCATCCGTCTTGAGCTTGATGAAGGCAGCAGTGAGAACAAGCACGCGGTCGTCGGCCTCTCCGAAAATTACGCGGAGCAGGAAGAACAGACGGTCTTCCTTATCCTTCGCGCAAAGAGCGGCAATCCCTACTATCTGTACAAGATAACCATTACTCCCGCCGCTGCGTAAAACGCTGCCTGAATGACCTGATCTGTTGATCGTCTGCGCTCCCGTTTTTGCGGGAGCGCAGATCATATCGTGAAAAAAACGGAGATAAAGCCTTAAAAGCCTTATCTCCGTTTTATCGTTTTATTTATGCTTGAACCGAGGTCTTACTCTTCTTCGTCGTCTTCGTCTTCTTCTTCGTCGTCAAACTCAAATTCAAGCTTCTCTCCGCAGCCCGGACATTCGATGGAATCGTACAGGAGCACATCCTCATCTACGGTAATGGTCTTGCCGCAGCTCGGACAGGTGACCTCGTAGAAAACAGGCTCTTCGTCGTCGTCTTCTTCGTCGTCATCGTCATCACAGCAGCAGCCGTCACAGCATTCGTCGTCATAGAATTCTTCTTCTATGATCGCGAGATCCTCGCTGATCTGATCGATCTCCTCCGCAAGATCCAGCTCGTTTTCGTTGATGTCTTCGATCTCGTGGGCGATATCGGCCAGCAGATCGATTATGCCCTTGAGCAGCTTGCTCTCATTCTTGGTCTCGTCCAGCTTCATGCCGTCGGAAAGGCCCTTGAGGTATGCGGCTTTCTCGGATATATTCATGTCTTTCTCCTTATTTGGCTCTTTCAAGATATTCTCCGGTACGGGTATCTATTTTGATCCTGTCTCCGGGATTTATAAAGAGGGGCACCTTGACCTCCGCGCCGGTCTCAACGGTGGCGGGCTTGGTGACGTTGGTCGCCGTATCGCCCTTAAAGCCGGGATCGGTATCGGTGATCTCAAGCTCAACAAAGTTCGGAGGCTCAACGCCGAACACGTTGCCCTTATAGGACATTACCTTGCAGGTCATGTTTTCCTTAACGAATTTGAAGCCGTCGGGCAGCATCGAGGCGTCAATGGGCTGGAGCTCATAGGTCTCGAGATCCATGAAATAATAAAGGTCTCCGTCGGAATAGCTGTATTCCATGTCTTTTCTGTCCACGTAGGCGTTCTCGAACTTTTCGGTCGGGTTGAACGAGGTTTCCGTTACGGCGCCGGTAATAACGTTTTTCATCTTCGTGCGGAC
>DBWE01000068.1:12039-12244 GCA_002308315.1 Clostridiales bacterium UBA1246
ACGCCGTTTCTGAATTCACCAGCTGAAATCATAAAAGAGTGTCCCTCCATAAAATTATAGTTTTAACTTTTTATTGATTTTATATCATAATACTGCTTTTTGCAAGATAAAATTTATTGTTGACGGCTCAGACGGGCGGCGCGGATTTGAATACGCCTGAAACGGCGCTCCTTCGGCGCTTTTCACCCCGACTGTCCCGGCGGGC
>DBWE01000088.1:0-2330 GCA_002308315.1 Clostridiales bacterium UBA1246
GCCTCGCGGCGGACGGGGGCGGGCGCGCTGCGCTCGGGTGAGCCGACCGTGCCGGGCTGTGCGGCGGCTCCGTTTTTCGCCGCCTCCGCGACGGTATCGACTACCGTTTTAACGATCTTGTCAAGCTTGATATCGGAGCCGGAGCCCCCGAGTATCTTGGAAAGCAGACCCATGCGATGACCTCCTTCTGTTCATCCGGCCTGACGGCGCGGACTGCGCTCTTCTGTCCTCATCGCCGCGTTCCGCGGCGATGAGGACGGCTTACCTTCAATCAACGGAGGCTGCGAAACGGCCGTCAGCGGCTGCAGGCCTCCAGATCAGCCCCGGTCACGGCGATCCTGCCGGCGTCGAACACGTCGTCCCAGGTATCGCTGTCGGTACCGCTGATATTGAAATCCACTTCTTCGACCTCGTCGATGCCGTTGGTCTCGAAATCGCTCTCGCTCAGGCTTACGTTGACTATCGCCTTTTTCCCGTCGGGTATGGTTTTATATCCCCAGCCGCTGAACATAAATCCGTTTACGGCTATGTCGTCAATGTCCACGGAAAGCAGGCGTCCGGTGTTGTTTTCCATGTAGAGCTCCACGTTGTCGGAGCCCCACATCTCGTCATGGGAATAACCGCTGAGCGCGATGTAAACTCCGTCGCCGCTGTAAAGCTCCTTGCGTCCGGCCACGTCGCCGGCCATCTTCGCGTAGTCCGAGGTCTCGAACTCGACAAGCTCGCCGGTGCAGATGCGCTCATAGTTTTCGTCGTCGTACAGATAAGGAATGATCCCGATCTTTCCTATGACCTCCTGTCCGGCGGCCTTGAGTTCGGAATTGGAAATGGCTATCTCGGAATTGCATTTTTTCCCCGCGGGCACTTCCTCGGAAAACCAGGAGTCAAACACGTAATCGTTTACCAGGAAAGCGTCGCTCGATACGTTCACGTCTTTGTCGCTGTTGTTTTCTATATATACCTTCAGCTCTATGCCGAAATAGCCGTTTTCGATGCCGGTGGCCTTTATAAGAACGCCGTCGCTGTCAAGCAGCACCTGCTCCTCGATCTCCGGTACCTCTGCGGCGGGCTCTTCGTCAATGATGCTCTCCCACTCCCCGAGGTCGAAATCGTCCCCGAGAAGATCTCCGAACGCTTCGCCGAGCTCTTCGTCCGTCGAAGCGTCGTCGAAGGCGCTGAAGAGATCCATCCACTGCTTGTAGGAATCGGTATACAGCACTTCGCCGCTGGCCTCGTCCACTATATTGACCACCGTGTCCGCCTTATCGAGCCTGGTGCCGGCCAGCAGCTGCCGCCACGCGCCGAGGAAAGCGAACTCGAGGGTGAAGAAATTATCCTCTTCGGTATATTTATCCTTGTCGACCTTAACGTCGAACTGAGAATAATCCTTGTTGTGCTCTACGCCGATATACGCCTGGCTTTCGTCCTTCTCCTTATCCATTTCGGCTATGGTGTTTTCTATTTCCGCCTCATATTCCTTGATGAGCTTCTGCTGTTCGGCTTTGGTGATGGTGACGGTAACGGTGCCGTCCTCGTTGACCGTGGCGGTCCGGAAGCCCTCTTCCTTGGCGGCGGCGATTATCTCTTCCTCGCTCTCTCCGGTAAAGAACATCTCGGGCATTACGAGCTCAACGGTCTCGTTTCCGTCAAACGCTTCTCCGTCGGTTTTCGTTTTGTCTCCGCAGGCCGTCAGCGCGAAGACGAACAGCAGTGCGAGAAACAGCGCGGTTATTTTTTTCATGGGCTTGATCCTTTCTTTTTTTTGACACCATTTTAGCATGTTTTTTCTTTTTTTCAATGCCGAATTTTCCGGCGCCGATCCGATACGGACGGGAAACTCACTTCATGCCGATGCTTTCGATCTGTATCCCGAATTTCTTTTTCAGCGCCGCAAGGGTCTCTTCCGTGAGGCGCTCCGGCTCATAATGCTTTATCGAGGCATAGCTCTGCAGGAACAGGGACCAATAGGGCTGCCCGCCCAGATCGTACATTTCCGCCTTTTCCAGCACCTCGATGCTGCGGGGCATAAAACGCGGGGCGTTGATGACGCACTCGTCGTCCGCGATGAACTCCCGGCCGCAGATATTGAATTTCACCTTGCCGCTGCGCAGATAGAACAGCTCCCTGAGCGGCGGGTATTTCACCCATTTCGCGGTAAAGCCCGGCTCCATGACGGCGCAGTCGAGCTCCTTTATCCCGCCGTTTTCCCAGCGCTCCACCACTATCTTCATGCTGCAGCCCGGAAATTCATAGGAAGCGTGCGGACGGGAAATATTCTTTATTGCGGGGCATTGCTCCGCCGGCACCTCCCTGCACAGGAAGGGCTCCAT
>DBWE01000088.1:2415-2776 GCA_002308315.1 Clostridiales bacterium UBA1246
CCCACGTCTCCGGCCTCGGGATAGGTCTCGAAATCGTGATAGGTCCCGCGCCACTTCACGTCCTCGAGGAAGAGCATGCCCTGGGACTGCCCCGCCTGCAGATGCACTATGTCGCCCTTGACGGCCTTGGCTTTCATTCCGTCGATGTAGAGCCAAAGGTAATTGCTGTCCACGAAAAAGGTCTCGTAGCCTCTCCAGTGGAAGTGAGGCATGGCGGTTTTTTCCTGCCCCGGCTCCCCGTTTTTATGCATCACGGTATCGAGGCACCAGTACAGGCCGTGCTCTCCCTCGGCGTCGGTAATGCTGCCCACGTCGGAATTGGCTCCGTGGGCCACGCCCCTCCAGGTGGTCTCCGGGGTCT
>DBWE01000012.1:0-3063 GCA_002308315.1 Clostridiales bacterium UBA1246
ATGGTGGAGGGCTCAAAGGAGCTGGGCGAGGAGCTGCAGCGGCAGTTCGGGCGAACGGTCGATTTCGGCGTGGGCGTGCATTTCGGCCCCGCGGTAGTCGGCAATATAGGCGCGCCTCAGCGCATGGATTATACCGCCATAGGCGATACGGTGAACACGGCTTCNNCGGCTGGAGTCCAACGCTCCCGGAGGCACGGTGCTCATTTCGAGGGCCGTCGCCGACGTCCTGGGCGACAGGGCTTCGGTCAGCTCGCTCGGCGATACGATACGCCTCAAAGGCAAGACGGAGGGCTTTGAGGTGCTTAAGCTGAACAGCCTCCGCCGCGATAAGGGGGATAAGGAAAAATGAAGAAAAAAAGAATTGCCGCGCTGGCGGCGGCCGCAGCTCTCACGCTCCTGCTGTGCTCTGCCGCTTCGGCGGCGGACGGCGCTGCCCTGGCGGGAAAGACGCCCTCGGGGATAGCCGCGGACGGGGACGGACTGCTGTTCACCGACCTTTTCAGCCGTGTGATATGGCGCCTGGACGGCGGAACGGCCTCCCGCTTTGCCGGCAGGGTAATGCCCGCCGGTCCCGACGGCGCCCCCGCGGCGGTATACTCAGACGGCGAAAAGGATGAGGCCGGCTTCGTCGAGCCCTGGGCCATAGTTCCGTTTATGCAGGGCTGGGCCGTCAGCGACGCCGAGGCAAACGTGATACGCTATATAGACGAAAACGGAGTGTATACTCTCGCCGGGGACGGCAAGAGCGGCCTGACGGACGGAAAGAGCGTGAAAGCGCGCTTCAACAGACCCACGGGGCTTGCCTGCGACGGCGAAAACCTTTATATAGCGGATACCGGCAACGGCTGCGTGAGAAAAATGACCGATGAGGGCAGCGTGTCGGTATACGCCTCCGGCCTTACCGAGCCCACCGGCCTGTGCTGGTTCGGCGGAGCGTTGTACGCCGCCGAAACGGGCAAAAACCGCATAGTCCGCATAGCGGACGGGAAAACGGAAGTGATATCCGGCGTCGCCGAGCCCGCGGAGGACGACGGCGTTTATCTCGGCGGCTTCGTCGACGGACCGGCGGAAAAGGCCCGCTTCGACGCGCCCCAGGGCGTGGCGGCGGACGCGGACGGGAACATATACGTCGCCGATACCAATAACGGCGCGGTAAGACTGATAAAGGACGGAAGAGTATATACCCTCGCTCCCGCGGCGGACGGCAGCGCCGCGCCGATAAAGCCGAGAGGCCTGCTTGTTTCGGGCGGGGCCGTATACGTCGCCGACCTGACGGGCGAGTGCGTGCTTGCCGTTGAAACGGAAAGAGGGATATATTCCGATGTTCCGCGCGGAAGCTTCTGGGCGGGATACGTGGAGCAGGCGGATCTCAGAGGCATGATAACGGGCACCGGCGAAGGAATGTTCTCCCCGTCCAGGCCCGTGACGAGAGCGGAATTCCTGGTAATGATATCGCGCATGCACCTCTGCACGGACGGCAGCGCGGTCATAAACGGCGACAAGAGCTTTTCGGATATGCTCGGAGAAGAGTGGTACGCCCCCGCGGCGAGGTGGGCGGCCGACATGGGCGTGACCGAAGGCGAGGCCGGAGGCGTATTCAACGCCTCGCGGGAGATACCCAGGCAGCAGCTCGTTACCATGTTGTACCGCTATGCCTCGGCCAACGGATACGACGTTTCGGCCTCGGGCGGGCTCGACGCCTTTTCGGACGGCGGCAGCGTGGACGGATACGCGAGAGACGCGATGAGCTGGGCGGCGGCGTCGGGCATCATAAACGGCTTTGACGACGGCACCCTCCGTCCCGCCGATGGCGCTACCCGCGCCCAGGCGGTAAAGATACTGATCTGCTTCATGGACAGTCTGGGACTGTAAAAGGAAACATGGGGCCGCTGCCGGAACGTGCAGCGGCCCCTTCGTCTAAAAAGGAGAAATCTGATGCGCAGTCAGCTGTATATCCGTCCCTGCGACACGCCGGACGGTATTGAAAAGCTCCGCTCCGCCCTGGACAAAGCGGAAGCCGTCGTCATCGGAGCGGGAGCGGGGCTGTCGGCCTCGGCGGGCTTTGAATACGCCGGGGAGCGATTTGAACGTTATTTCAGAGACTTTTCGGAGAAGTTCGGCTTTGACGATATGTACTCCGGGGGCTTTTATCCCTATGCCTCCGGGGAGGAAAAATGGGCGTTCTGGAGCAGGAATATCTGGATCAACAGATATATGAAGGCTCCGAAGCCGGTGTACGAGCGTCTTTCGGAGCTTGTAAGGAGCCGGGACCATTTCGTGATCACCACCAACGTGGACCACTGCTTTCAGAAGGCGGGCTTCGATAAAAAACGGCTGTTTTATACCCAGGGCGACTACGGACTGTGGCAGTGCGCGAAGCCCTGCCACGACAGGACTTATGACAATGAAAAGACCGTGCGCGCCATGACGGAGGCGCAGGGCTTCGTGATCGCGGAGGACGGAACGCCGGAGCTGCCCCGGGGCGTGAGCGCGAAAATGACCGTCCCGACGGAGCTTATCCCCCGCTGCCCGGTCTGCGGAGGCCCCATGACGATGAATCTCCGCGTAGACGATACCTTTGTAGAGGACGGGGGCTGGCACGCCGCTTCCCGGCGCTACTCGGAATATCTCGACGCGCACGAAAGCGCGAAAACGCTTTTCCTCGATATCGGGACCGGCTTCAACACCCCGGGAGTTTTCAAAATACCGTTCTGGACAATGACGGAGGAGCGGCCGAACGCCGTGTACGCCTGCCTCAACCGCGGTCAGGCGTTCGCCCCGGAGGAGATCGCAGAAAAGTCCGTCTGTATCAACGGGGACATAGGAGAAATACTCGAAAAGCTGGGATAGAAGAGAAGCAGGCACGGTTCTAACGCAAATGCGATAAAAACGGCGCCTGCTTTTTTGCGCGGAGGTATCTTCACTTTCAAAACTTAAAATATTTTCATTTTTGAAATGGACTGCTCCCTGTCAGGCAGACAGCGAAATAAATAAAGAAAAGCTCGCGGCGCTGCGGCACGCGCAGATTCCGGTCGGCTGCTGAGGCATCCGACCGGAATTTGC
>DBWE01000012.1:3107-4416 GCA_002308315.1 Clostridiales bacterium UBA1246
CCGCTCCGCGGCGAGGCGGTCGTGCCCCAATTATAAAGGGACGTGATTTATCCGCTTTAATTCATTGCAGCAGCCAGGACGGAAGGTCGATGATCCGGACGCCCTCGTAATCGGTTTCCTCATGGCGCGTCCGCGCGAGAACGATCTTTGGATAGGCGTCGCTGATCTTCAGCAGGGGGTCGACCTCCCGGCGGAAGGTCTCGCTGTTTTGGATATCGTCGCTTACCTGTATATACAGCTTTTCGCTGCCGCGCAGCGCAACAAAATCGACTTCCTTTTCGTAGAGCTTGCCGACGTAGAGCTCATAGCCCCGGCGCAGAAGCTCAATGGCGACTATGTTTTCATACATGCGGCCGTAATCCATGTTCCTCGTCCCGAGCAGCGCGAAACGTATGCCGGTATCGCAGAGATAATATTTTTCCGACGTCTCCAGATATTTTTTCCCGCGGATATCGTAGCGCTTGACGTCGTAGAAGACAAAGGCGCTGCAAAGATATCTTATATACTTGCCTACGGTAACGTGGCTTGTCGATGTGTCGGAAACTCCGAGAGCGCCGCTGATACGGCTCGGAGAACTGAGATTGCTGACATTGTCCATCAGATACGAGGCTAAATGTCCCATAGCCTGAGAATCGTTCAGACGGTATTTCTGCATCAAGTCGCGGTTGACGATGGTTTCATATACGTCTCTGATATATCCGACGCGGTCGCGTTCGTTTTTGTAAGGATATGACCCGGCAAGACCGCCCTTTTTTACGTACTCGTCGAATTGGTCGTCGCGGTCGCCCTCGCCGAAATATGCAGTGAACTCACGGAAACTGAAGGGGAAGACCTGTATCTCCAAAAACCTTCCGGTAAACAGAGTGGCAAGATCGGCGCTGAGCAGAAACGCATTGGAGCCGGTGATATAGATATCGTACTTCCTTTTCGCGTGAAGACTGTTTACGGCCAGCTCAAATCCCGGACAAAGCTGAACTTCATCAATAAACAGAAGGTTTTCCGTGCCTGCGACCGTGTGTTCCTCCACGTAACGGTTAAGCGCGTGATATTCCTTTATATCCTCAAAGGCAAGATCGACAAAATCTATGGCGATTATGTTGGCTTTCGGTTCCGACGTGCGGACATGCTCGATAAAGGAGCTCATGAGCTGAGATTTTCCGGAGCGGCGGATACCGGTGATGATCTTTATATCCGGCGTGCCGCGCAGATCTATCAGGCGGTGAAGCAGGTCTCTGCGTTCAATAAGCTTCATTATCGACACTCACTTTCAAAACTTAAAAATTTTTCATTTTTTGAAACCGGAATAAGT
>DBWE01000172.1:0-2232 GCA_002308315.1 Clostridiales bacterium UBA1246
GTCCTGTATCAGCATGCGCTGGACGCGGGGATATAATATGCGCCCTACGGCGTGACCGGAGACGACGTGCTCGAAAAGCTGCCGGAACGGTACGCCAAAGCTTATGCCGATACCGGTCTGAGCACCGAGGACATATATATGAGGAGATCCTCTGCGACTACCGCGCCGGTTTCGACGCGCTGTACGATCATGACCGCAAGCGCGGCAAGCAGCTGCAAAAGGCGATCGATCTGAGCATCAAGCGCAATGCCGGTGCGCGGCAGACCTCCGAGACCTCCGCGCAGACCAAGACCACTCCGCAGCAGTCGGAGGGTCCGAAGATGTCGCGGGAAATGGAAGGCGACAGAGACTCGTATGACGACGAACTGCGCAGCCGAACTGACACTGCGGTATTACAACAGCCTCCCGATCAGCAAGAAGGAGCAGCCCGAGCGCAAGATCAGCAAGACCCGCACGAACACCTACGAGCTTTCGGGCTTCTTCGATAAGGTCATCAACGACCTCAAGGACGCCGACGAAGGTATGTACGCCTATTACGCCGTCCACGAGAAACAGACCACCGACGCGGCCCGTGAGAGGCTTCTCGCGGACTTTGAGGGCAAAGCGGATTTTCTTAACGGAAAAGCACGCGGCAGAACAGCAGATCTTCCGATTTTTATCGGAAGATTTTTTTATCTGTAATTCTTTCCGGAAATTTTGACCATTGATAAAAACACCCGAGTGGGGAAAACTGCAAACGGTGTCCCGAGAAAAGTCGGAAAGGAAAACAGACAGATGGCAAACCTGACTTCCAAAGAACTTTCTGCCCTTGAGGATCAGATCAAATCCGAGCAGGTGCTTGTGAAAAAATACAGAGCGATGGCCTGTCTTTGCAGCGATATGACCACGAAGACAAGCTTCGATTCCTACGCCGACAAGCACCAGCAGCACTGCGATACCCTCATGGGATTTCTTCAGTAAAGGGGGGCATGGATCATGGCTGACTTCAACCAATGCACGTCTATACTCGACGAGCAGGAAATGCTCAACGATTTCCTTATCAGTCAGAAGCATATCACTTCCGGGTACAACACTTACGCAGGCGAATGCGTGAATGCCCAGCTCAGGAACACCTTCCTGAACATTCTTGACGACGAGCACAAAATACAGGCCGATATTTTCGGCAGCATGCAGGCAAAGGGCTTTTATCAGACCGAGCCGGCAGACCAGCAAAAGGTCCGGCAGGCAAAGCAGAAGCTTTCGCAGGCTTGAAATAATCGCCAAAGGAGATGCCTGACGACGCTCGCGCGTATGGTAAACCGGCAGCATTTCGCTCCGGAACGCGCATGACGTCGGATCGCCGAAGAAAATGATACGGGTCTCCGGAGCCATGCAAGGCTTCCGGAGACCCGTCATCGTTCGTTCAGTTTGTTTTGCCGCCCTTGTATTTCAGCCTGGTGGCCTCTCCGCCGCGTATGTGCCGTTCCGATTTATTGAGCTCAAGTATGCTTTTTACCTGGCGGTAAAGGTTCAGATTGTAATGCTCAAGACGTTCCGTAAGGTCCTTATGTACGGTGCTTTTACTTATTCCGAACTTTTTCGCCGCGGCCCTGACCGTTGCTTTGTTTTCGATGATATAATCGGCAAGGTCGCAGGCTCGTTCTTCCAGATTGGTACGTATTTTTACCACTCCCCGCATATGACCTGTGTGATTATATGCCGATATGCGGGAGGCTATGCCCGATCATAAAAGAGGAGGCGCGTCGAACATACGCGCCTCACGAGCCGCGATCGCGGTTTTATTTTTTTGCGCGGACCTTGGCCAGTCTTGCGAAGCGGGGAAGGCCGGACTGCTGAGCGCGCCCGTTTTCGCCCTGTATGAGCGGGAGTATATAATCTATCATTTCCTGCGTTACTCCGGAGCCGTCCGGGAGTATCCATTCTTCGGGGACCTTCTTTTCGAAATTGGCGGCCTCGCTCAGCGGAACGAGCACGGTCCCGCAGGCATATCCGCCGTTTTTCTCTTCGCGCCGGAATGCGACCATTTTCCCGCTCTCTCCGTTCACCGCGGCCTCCACGGCGGCTCTGCCGGCCATGACGGCCTCGTCTATATCGGTGCGCGACGCAAGATGCGCTCCGCAGCGCTGAAGAAGGCTGAGCTCAATGCCCCGCGTCTTGGCGCCGGTACGTTCCTTGACCTTTGCCGCGAGGAAAGAGGCAAGTCCGCCGAGCTGAGTATGCCCGAAGGCGTCC
>DBWE01000172.1:2283-4221 GCA_002308315.1 Clostridiales bacterium UBA1246
CCTTCGGATACCGCTATGAATGCGCTGCCCTTGTCATTGAGCAGAGCGCTGACACGGTCAAGGAACGCGTCAAGCTCGAATTCCTTTTCCGGAAGATATATCAGATCGGGCCCGGCTCCGAAATGTGCCGCCAAAGCCGCGGAGGCCGTAAGCCATCCGGCGTGACGCCCCATGATCTCGACTATCGTCACCTGTCCGTAGTCGTAAACCGAAGCGTCGAGAGATATCTCCATACATGAAGTGGCGATATACCTTGCCGCGCTGCCGAAGCCCGGGCAGTGATCCGTGCCTCCGAGATCGTTGTCTATGGTCTTGGGTATGCCTATCACGCGGCAATCCCATCCCGAGCGGGCCATGTAGCGACTTACCTTTTCACAGGTATCCATGCTGTCGTTGCCGCCGTTATAGAAGAAATAGCGAATGTCGTATTTTCTGAATATCCCGAGCAGCCGCTTATAATCGGTATCGTCCTTGTCCGGGTCGGCAAGCTTGTACCGGCAGGAGCCGAGAGCGGAAGAGGGTGTATTCGGAAGAAGCTCGAGCTCGTTCGGATCCTCGGCGGAAATATCGTACAGCACGTCGTTGAGTATTCCCTTTATGCCGTGCGCCGCTCCGTATACCGCGGTGATCCGCGGGTCGGCCAGCGCGGCCTTGACCGCGCCGTAAAAGCTTGCGTTGATGACGGAGGTAGGTCCGCCGGACTGCCCGAAAACACATGCGCCCTTTAAAATATCCATGATAAGCCTCCGAAAAAGTTCATGCGGCAATGTTTTCGCCGCGCAAAAGCATTGCCCGCAGAGTATGGTCGGGTCTGAGCGCCCCGCCCCGGCGGGGCGCGGCGTCAACAATGATATTATAGCATAGTATATGCCAAAATAAAGCTTTTATTTTGCCGCCCGCGGAGCTATAATAACGGTGTCGGATATCACCGTCATAACAGGAGGGGAGCGCATAAAATGCCTATCGTAACATCGACCGAAATGTTCAAAAAAGCCTACGCCGGCGGATATGCCATAGGCGCTTTCAACGTAAACAACATGGAGATCATTCAGGGTATCACGGAAGCGGCGAAGGAAGTGAACGCCCCGCTTATACTGCAGGTCTCCGCCGGAGCGAGAAAATACGCAAAACACGTATATCTCATGAAGCTTATCGAGGCTGCGGTGGAGGACACCGGCCTTCCGATATGCGTTCATCTTGACCACGGAGCCGATTTTGAGATCTGCCGCAGCTGCATCGACGGAGGCTTTTCTTCCGTAATGATAGACGGGTCAAGCCACAGCTTCGAGGACAACATCGCGCTGACCCGCAAGGTGGTCGAGTATGCCCACGATCACGGAGTAGTCGTGGAAGGGGAGCTCGGACGTCTTGAAGGCGTTGAAGACGACGTCAACGTCTCCTCAGAAGATTCCAGCTATACCGACCCCGCTCAGGTCGAAGAATTTGTCCGCAGTACGGGAGTCGATTCCCTTGCCATAGCCATAGGCACCAGCCACGGCGCTTATAAATTCAAGCCCGGTCAGAAGCCTCAGCTTCGTTTTGACATACTCGAGGAAGTGGAGCGCAGGCTGCCCGGCTTCCCGATAGTCCTGCACGGTTCGTCGTCCGTCCTGCCGGAATACGTGGAAGTGGTAAACAAGTACGGCGGGAACATGCCCGACGCGGTGGGCATACCCGAGGATATGCTGAGGCAGGCCGCGAAAATGGCCGTATGCAAGATAAATATCGATTCCGACCTGCGTCTCGGCTTCACCGCCGCGGTACGCCGTCATCTCGCGGAAAACCCCGGTCATTTCGATCCGCGGCAGTATCTGACTCCCGCCCGCGACAATATAAGAGAGATAGTGAAACGCAAAATAGTCAAGGTCCTCGGCTGTGACGGCAAGGCCTGATAAACAGAGCAAACGGCAAGAGCGCCGCGGTCGTGCCGACCGCGGC
>DBWE01000083.1:0-212 GCA_002308315.1 Clostridiales bacterium UBA1246
GAGCCCTGGCGGTATCGTGGCTGCCGATCACGTTCAGCGCCCCGTAAAACGCGCCGGGCGGATAATTCTCCCTGAGGCTCATCATGCTCCGCGCGAAAGCGCGGGCGTCCGACTTTCCCGTTACGAAATCGAGAGCGGCGGTACGGAAAGGATAATTCATCACCGAGTGCAGGGCGTTTCCGAGGATATACTTTCTTCTCTTCCCGTAGCTT
>DBWE01000083.1:306-3696 GCA_002308315.1 Clostridiales bacterium UBA1246
CTCCAGCCGCGCGCGCCGGCTCTCAGCCATTTTCTTACCACGCCCAGCAGGAATTCCCGGCATCCCGGCTCGTTTTCGTTCAGCTCGGGCAGCTCCTTTTCGCCCCACCAGCAGGCGTATTCCCCGGGAAATCTTCTGAAATCGTACCATCGGTAATATTCCGAGTCCTCGCCGCCGCACGCGCCGCCCCCGTATATGCCGAATTTGTCGAAATAAACGCTGTCCGCTCCCGTATGGCTGAAAACGCCGTCGAGTATTATCCCTATGCCCTTCTCCTCCGCGCGGGCGGCGAGGCTCGCAAAGCTTTCTTCGTCGCCGAGAGCCGGATCTACGCGCATGTAGTCCGCGGTATCGTAGCGGTGATTGCTTGACGCCGCGAAGATCGGATTGAGATATATCATTGTCACGCCGAGGCTTTCGAGATAGCCGAGCTTTTCCTCGATGCCCCGCAGAGTGCCTCCGAAGAAATCCCAGTGCGTTACCTCGCCCTCCGCGTTCTTTCTGTAAAAGGGCCTGTCGTCCCAGCTTTCATGAAAAATGCGCGGGGTATGCGTCCTTTTCTCCGCTCCCGCGTCCCTTCTCTCCTTCCAGTCTGAGCCGCGGAAAAACCTGTCGGGAAAGATCTGATACACTATGCCTCCCGCGTACCGTTCCGGCAGGCCGCTTTCCTTATATACGGTTATCTGCCTGAATTCCCCCTCCGTATCTCCGGGGCACTCGAACCTGTACCATATCAGACCCGGCTCATCCGGCGTTTTCAGCTCCGCGCGCCACAGTTCTCCGCCTCGGCTCGCGGGTATCCTGAAGATCTCTACCTCGCCGTCGCGCCGGACGGCAAGAACGCAGCCTTCGCCCTCGCAGCGGGCGGCGAGGGAAACGACCGCGCCGCATTTCACCGCTCCGGAGGGACTGCGGTACCGTTCGGCGAAGGGATCATGAAATACTTTCATACAGCCTTATATATTCCTCTGCCGAACGGCTCCACGAAAAATCGCATTTCATCGCGTTTTCTCTCATTTCCCGGTATTTGTCGGTCCCGTATATCCCCATGGCCTCGCTCAGCGCCCACCGCAGCCCTTCGGCGTCGGCGTCGTTGAAGACTATGCCGTTCACGCCGTCCGCGACGCTGTCCTTAAGTCCCCCCGTCCGGCGCACTATCGGCACCGAGCCGCAGCGCATGGCCATCATCTGCGTAAGTCCGCAGGGCTCGAACAGGGACGGCACGAGCACGAAATCCGCCCCGGAAAACATTCTGTGCGACAGCTCTTCGTCAAAGCGTATGCATACCGAGACCTTCCCGGGATACCTTTCGGCAAGCCGCGTGAGCGCTTTTTCGTAATCCTCCCGTCCGGTGCCCAGAACGGCAAGCTGCCCTCCCTCACGTATCAGCCTGTCGGCGCATTCGAGAACGAGCTCCACGCCCTTTTGCTCGGTAAGCCTGCTGACCATTGCGAAAAGCGGCGCTTTTTCATCCTGCCCGAGCCCGAGCTCGGAGCACAGCTCGCTTTTGTCGGCGCAGGGCGCCCATTTTTCGCCGTCTATCCCGTTCAGTATCCCGCACAGCGCGTCCCGCCGCATGCGCAGTATCGGATCCAGCCCCTCGCCGTATTCCTCCGTGCATATCTCTTCGGCGTAGCTCGGGCTGACGGTGGTGACCCTGTCGGCGCGGACGATCCCGGCCTTGAGAAAGTTCGCCCCGTCGTGCCAGCGCAGGGCGGCGCAGGCCTCCTCATCGTCTTCAAGGCCCAGCATATCCCCCGTCACCCACATAGGGCACGCTCCCTGAAAGCGGAGGTTGTGTATCGTCATGACCGTCTTTGCTCTGCCGGCCAGGAAAAGCGGGATAAGCGCCGCGTGCCAGTCGTTGCAGTGTACGATGTCGGGCCGGAAGTCCCCGAGCCGGTCAAGGCTTTCCGCGGCGGCCTTTGAGAAAAACGCGACCCTTTCGGTATCGTCGTCGTAGCCGTAAATGCTTTCGCGCCTGAAATAGTACTCATTGTCGATGAAATAATAGGTCACTCCGCCGGCCTGCGCCTTTTCGATACCGCAGTATTGGTCTCTCCAGCCCAGCCGGACGCGGAAGGAAGTCAGCGGCGCGGTCTCATAGCCGCCGTGCTTCGGCATCATCACTCTGCAGTCATGCCCCAGGGCGTTCAGCGCCGCGGGCAGACTGCCCGCGACGTCGCCGAGACCGCCGGATTTTGCGAACGGAGCCGCTTCAAACGCGGCGAACAGTATATTCATACCGGACCTATATCCTCATATATTTCCCTATCACGACGGGATTGTCCTTTACACCTATCAGCGATACGCCGGGACTGACGGCGGCGTACTTGTCGCTTATCACGTTCTCCAGCACCGCCCCGGCTCCGACCGTCCCGCCCTGCATGACGATGCTGTTTTTTATAAAAGCGCCCTTTTCCACGGTGACCCCGCGGAATATCACGCTGTTTTCCACGGTCCCGCGGATGATGCAGCCCGACGATATCAGCGCGTTCGATACTCTCGCGCCGTCCATATACTTTGCGGGCGGGCTGTCCTGTATCTTTGTTCTCACCGTGCCCGGCGACATGAACAGCTCCCTGCGCACGGAATACCGCAGCAGATCCATATTGCAGCGCATATAGTCGCTCAGCGAGTCGACGCAGCCCACGTAGCCTCTGAATTTCCAGCAGGCGGTCTTTATATTCGGCAGATTTTGGCGGATGATCTCCGTCAGGTCGAGGTATCCCAGAGCGTCGTACCATTCCGTCAGCTTGAGCAGCAGCGCCGTGTCGATCAGGAAGCTGTCCATGAACAGCAGCCCGTCGCCGCCCCTTTCCTCCATATCCGTGACCCGTCCGCTTTCGTCGAGCGTGACGAAAACGCCGTTTCTGTTTTCCTCCGCGGAGCAAATGAGAGTTATCTCCGCCCCGCTGTGCTCGTGCTCTCTCGCGGCGGCGCGGTAATCTATATTGAATACCTTTCTCGCGCCCGATACGGCGAGAATGCTGCCCGCGGCGGCCCTTCGGAGGAATTCGATGTTCCTCAGGATATCCCGCATGAGGAACTGTCCCTGGATGTTTTTATATCCGTATATCGACCCGGGCAGTATGAACATGCCTCCCTCCTTGCGGCTCAGAGCCCATGCCTTCCCCACGCCCACGTGGTCCATTATCGAGCGATACATATACGGCGTGGTGAGACCGACGGTGTTTATTCCCGAATTGACCATATTCGACAGCGGGAAATCCACCAGGCGGTAGCGCCCGCCGAAGGGCAGAGAAGCCACCGGTCTTTCCTTCGTAAGAGCGCCGAACGAGCCGTCGTTGTAATTGGTGCAGACCAGACCGATCAGTTCTCTCATTTTCCGCTCTCCCTTCCGCCGGTCTCCGCGTCCCCGAGCACGGC
>DBWE01000099.1:0-4094 GCA_002308315.1 Clostridiales bacterium UBA1246
CGGCCGTCGCCCAGGAGGACGCGGTCTCCCACGCCGCCGTAACGCCGAACTGCGAGAAGTCTATATCGGCGCTGCCTTCTCCCTCATTCAGTCCGACCCTGGCCGTCCAGACTTCATGTTCGCTCACGGCGGCGTTTTCGGAGAATACTATGCCGAAATCGTAGCCCTCGGCGTATCCGTCCTTGGAAGCGCGGACGGCGTTCAGGCCGGGTACGGCCTCGAACTCAAAGCCGCCCGCGGAGGACGCCGTCACGGTGGTGGAGGTGCCGAGGAGCCTCACCGTCGCGCCGGGCTCGGTGGCGCCGGAAAAGCGGCCCTTGAAAACGTCGTTTTTGTAGTTGACGAGCAGCCTTGCGAAATCCACGGCAAAGCCGTCGCCGCAGCCGGTCGTTTCATCCACGGTGATCACCAGCCTGCCCGAGGCTATATCCTCATAGAAGGCGGCGGGGATTATCGCGGATACGACGTAGGCGGTGGGGCCGGTCTGATCCACGTGGTTGAGCAGCTCTGCGATGAAGGGAGCGTCCTTCCCGTTGAGCTTCACGGTAAACGCGCTCTCCCAGCTGATCGCCTGGAAATCGTCGATGCACAGCTGCAGCAGAGCGTTCTTCACCGTGACGCCGGAGGCGTCGTAGCTCATCGTGATCTCCAGAGCGCCCTCGCCGTACGCGTTTTCGTCGTCGCTGCCTTCGGCGTACCAATAATAATTCGAGCTGTATCCGTCCCTGCTCTCTCCGTTCCACGCCGAGCCGACGTGAATGCGGTCAGTCCCCGCCGGGTCGGTCTCGTCCTTTTCCCAGGGATAGCCGTGAGCATACTGGTTGGCGGCGGAGAAGGGATCGTACCCGCTGTCTTCGACGGAGGTATAGTCGTTGAGCGCGTCGATATCTCCCACGCGGACGACGAGCTCCGCCTCGGCCGTGTTTTTCACCACGGCGCTTTTTTCGCTCCAGTCCCCGTTGGCCGCGTCGGCATAAGCCAAAGCTGTCACGGGTATCACGGCCAGCAGCATCAGCGCCGCGAGCGCCGCGGAAATGATCTTTCGCTTCATGGTATGTTTCCTCCTGACATATATTCTCACATGAATTTACAAAGGAAATCGTAATAGGGCATGAGAAATTCGTAGCCCTCGGCAAGGGTCTCGGGCAGGCTGTCGCCGAAAAGCTCGCCGCCGAAATCCCGCGTGCAGATAAAGCCCAAGCGTTTGGTATTGTACCACGGATCGAGGAGCTTTCCCCTGTCGCCCTTGGGCCGCTTGTACGGCTCGCTGTCGAGGCGGAACACGTCCTGCTTCAGCAGTCTGCGGGCCATGCGCTCCGCCGCGGGGATATCCGCGTCGATGGCGCGGCGGTAAGCCGTCATCTGCTCCGCCGAGGCCGAATAATAACCCATGCCGTAGCTGTATTCGACCGCGCCTATCTCGAACCAGAACATGGGCCCCTGCAGCAGCCCGTCCCAGGTCTTCAGAGAAAACCACAGATGATCCTTGTAGGGGCCGCGGCCGTGGAGTCTGCGGGCGTCGCGGTAAATGCGGGCGATATGCAGGTTGAGCTGCTTTTCGGGAAAGCGCTCCTGCATAAGCTCCGCCGTGCGCACAGCGCATTCCTTAAAGGGCTGTCTGAGGTATTTTTCATATTCCTCCCGGTGCGCCTCGAACCAGCCGCGTTCATTGTTGAACATCAGCCCCGTGAGGAATTCTCCCGTTTTTTCGCTGAACATCGCAACGCCTCCGTCAACGGCTCGCTTCAGGCGGCGCTCCTATACGAGCGCGCTGCGCTTTTTCCAAATGCCGCTGTAATAGTAGATCACCGAAAGGATCGTGTTCACGTAGGCTGCCAGCCCGTAGCCGAGGAACCAGCCCATCAGGCCCATGTGAAGAAGCTCGGCGAGGATGAGGCTTATCGCTATGCGGCTGACAAAGCCGTCGAGCAGCGCGATTATCATGGTGAGCCTCGCGTTGCCTATGCCCTCTATAAAGGCCTGATAGGGACACATCATGCACGTGGCCGGCAGGGATACCACCAGGGCCGTCATAAACATCGGCGCCATTTCTATTACCTCGGCGTCGTCGGTGAAGAGCGAGTAGATCTCCCCCGGCAGCAGATGGAAAAGCGCCATGAACACCACAGCCGACACCGCGCAGACCGCCGCGGCGATATTGACCGTCTTTTTCATCCTCTCGCGGTTGCCCGCGCCCATATTCTGCCCTATCATCGTCGCCGAGGCCATCATGATGCCGTTTATCATTATCCACGGTATCTGCTCTATGCGCGTTCCGGTGCCGAAGGTGGCCGAGGCGGTCACGCCGTAGGTGTTGACAAAGCGGTTCACGAACAGCATCGAAATGCTTATCGCCGCGAACTGCAGCGAAAACGGCAGGCCCAGGCGCACGAGCTGGCCCAGGCAGCGGCGGTCTGCGCGAAGGCTCGAGGGCTTGAAATCAAAGCCTAAGCCCTCGCGGTTTTTATACAGATACGATATGGATATCACCAGCGCGACGGCCTGGCCCGTCACGGTCGCCGCCGCGGCTCCGACCACGCCCCAGCCCAGCACGGCAACGGCGATAAGGTCCAGCACGAGGTTGACCGACGAGGATATCGCGACGAAGATCAGAGGATGACGGGAGTCGCCCATGCCGCGGAAAAGCGAGGAAACGAGGTTGTAGCCGAAGGTGAATATCGATCCCAGAAATACCACGGTGAGATACGCTTTCGCCCCCTGCATGGCCTCATCCGGCGTTTTCATCAGCCTCAGCACGGGGCCGCACAGGGCAAGCCCCAGCACCGTGATGAAAACCGCTATCCCCAGTACTACGGAGGTGACGGTGCCTATGGTCTTCTGAAGCTCGGACCTTTTTCCCGAGCCCACGAGCTGGGAGACTATGACCTGACCGGCGTTGGTGAAGCCTATGCTCAGCGCCGTGGTGACCCATATTATCTGATTGGCTATGCTTACCGCGCTGAGTCCCTCCTTGCCGACGCATTTGCCGACTATCGCCATATCGGCCAGGCCGTACGCCGTCTGCAGCAGCGTGGACAGCATGAAGGGCAGGGCGAAGCGGAACAGCTTTTTCGAAACGCTGCCCACGGTAAGATCGTTTATTATTTCCTTTGCCATTGAATTACTCTCCGGGTAATGATATATTTTTCAAAACGCGTGGAGGTGAACCGCTCATGAGCTCTCTTCCTCTGGAAACGGAACGCAAATTCCTCATAGCCATGCCCGAGCCCGGGCTGCTGGACGCACTCGGCTTCAGCCGCATCAGCATAACGCAGACCTATCTGCTGTGCCCGGACGAGGGCGCGTCCTCCCGGGTGCGCCGCAGCGTGGAAAACGGCCTGACGAGCTATACCGCCACGGAAAAGCGCCGCATTACGGACATAACGCGCGTGGAGCTGGAGCGCAGCATAACTTCCGAAGAATACGGCAGGCTGCTCGCGCTGGCCGATCCCTCGCTGAAGGTCATAGAAAAGCTGCGCAGGACCGCGATGTACGACGGGCTGCTGCTCGAGATAGACATATATCCCTTCTGGAGCGACAGAGCCGTGCTTGAGACCGAGCTGCCGGACGAGGACCGGCCCGTAAGGCTGCCGGACTACCTCCGCG
The DNA here is from genome assembly GCA_002308315.1 of Clostridiales bacterium UBA1246. Lineage (GTDB taxonomy): Bacteria > Bacillota > Clostridia > Oscillospirales > Oscillospiraceae > UBA1246. The sequence goes on from DBWE01000099.1 coordinate 3,607, forward strand.
TGATACGCGAGGTCAGCTCCGACAAACGCTATACCAACCGCTCCCTCGCCGCTTCGGTGCCCTTCGAGTCGATATAGACTCTTTCGACCCTGCGCGATACGGCGCAGACCATTTCGTAATTGATCGTCCCCGCGGCCTCGGCAAGCTCTTCCACGGCTATGCCCCGGCCGAAGACCTCCGCCTCGGAGCCCACGCCGCACTCCGGGATGTCGGTCACGTCCGCCATGCACATATCCATGCAGATGCGGCCGAGCTGCCTTGCTCTCTTTCCGCAGATGAGAAAGCTCATTTTGTTCGACAGCGTCCTGTGCAGGCCGTCGGCGTAGCCTATCGGCAGCACGGCTACGCGCATGTCCCTGTCGGCGGTGAAGGTGCGGCCGTAGCTTATGGTATCGCCCTTTTTATGATGGGTGACGGCGGCGACGCGGGTCTTGAGCGTCATGGCCGGGCGCAGGTCTATCCCGCCCCTTTCCGCGGCGGGATACATG
>DBWE01000099.1:4115-6851 GCA_002308315.1 Clostridiales bacterium UBA1246
ATCACCGCGCCGCTGTTGGCGCAGTGGACGAGACGGAACTTATGCCCGCTCGCCTTTTCAAGCTCCGCGACCGTTTTCGTGAAAAGCTCGTGCTGCGCGAAGGTATATTCATCTCCGTATACGTCGGATACCGCGAAATGCGTGAATATCCCCTCGGCCTCGAGCTTCGGCAGCGCGAGCACGCTCATAAGCTCGTCGAGCGTGTCTTTTTTTCCGGCGTCAAAGCCGGTGCGGCCCATGCCCGTCTCGAGCTTTATATGTATCTTCAGCGGCTCCGTCAGCAGCCCCGATATCTCCCGGGCCGCCTCGGCGCCGCTTATCGCCAGCGTGACCCCGAGCCGCGCCATGCGCGGCGCGAGACAAGCCTGAACGGGGCCGAGGATGAGTATGGGCAGGCTTATGCCGCCCTCTCTGAGCTCCTCCGCCTCCTTTGCCGTGGCCACGGCAAGGTACCCGCAGCCGAGCTTCTGCAGCCTTTCGGCCACCGGCAGCGCGCCGTGACCGTAGGCGTCGGCCTTGACTACGCCCAGACATATGCAGCCCTCGGGCAGCGCGGCCTTAAGGGCGAGATAATTGTGCTCTATGCTCCCCAGGTCTATCTCCGCCCAGGTCCTGACCGTGCCGTCCGTCATTTTTCGTCCCCGAGCAGGGCTACGAGCACGGCCTTTATCGTGTGCAGGCGGTTTTCCGCTTCGTCGAACACCTTTGAGCGCGGCGAGAAAAACACCTCGTTTTCCACCTCGCGTATGTCGTAGCCCAGCTTCATCTGCTCCGCCGCCATGACCGTCTCGAAATCATGGAACGAGGGCAGGCAGTGCAGGAAGATGCACTCCGGATTTCCGGCAGCCTCGAAAAGCTTCGCCGTGACGCGATAGGGCGTGAGCAGCTTCACTCTCCGGGGTATCAGCTCTTCCTCGCCCATGGAGGCCCATATATCGGTATACAGCGCGTCCGCGCCCTTTACGGCCTCGTACGGATCGCTTATATGCTCTATGACGGCTCCGCTCTCCTTTGCCGCCTCGGCGCAGCGCCGCACGACCTCCTCGGCCGGCGCCAGCTCCCGCGGACCGCAGCCGACGTAATGGATGCCGAGCTTGGCGCAGATGTACATGAGACAGTAGGCTATGTTGTTGCGCGTGTCGCCGCAGAATACCAGACGGCACTTTTCGAGCGGCTTGCTTATGCTTTCCGTCATCGTCAGCACGTCCGCCAGCGCCTGAGTGGGATGATCGGTATCGGTAAGGCCGTTGAATACCGGCACTCCCGAATATTTTGCCAGCTCCTCCACCACGCTCTGACTGTAGCCGCGGTACTCTATGCCGTCAAAAAAGCGGCCGAGCACGCGGGCGGTGTCGGGAAGGCTCTCCTTTTTGCCCATCTGAGAGGACTTGGAGTCCAGATACGTAACTCCCGCTCCCTCGTCCATGGCCGCCACCTCAAAGGCGCAGCGGGTGCGGGTGGAGGTCTTTTCAAAAAGCAGGACGATGTTTTTTCCCTCGAGCCGCTTTTTCCTTATCCCCGCCTTCTTTTCCGCCTTGAGCTCGGCGGCAAGCCTGATGAGATATCTTATCTCATCGGGAGTATAGTCCATGAGCGTCAGGAAAGAACGCCCCTTAAGATCGACCGACATGACAGTTTACCTCCGAAAAGATCTTCGTAAAATAATTCTGAATTATTTTACTTTATATTTTTTTCCTTACGTTGTCAATTACCCGCGCCCCCGCCGCGCGCACTTTTTTTTGAAATAAGCTATTGACTTCATTACGATAATGTGATATCGTGATATCGCGTGAAATCAAAAAGCAATTTCAGAGGTGATCTCATGGCCGATCTGCATTCCGAAAGTCTCGACAGGCTTTTCAGAGCCGTGCTTTCGCTGCGCGACACGGACGAGTGCTACCGCTTTTTCGAGGACATCTGCACCGTCAAGGAGCTGTCCTCCATCGCCCAGCGCCTTGACGCCGCCCGGGCCCTGCACCGGGGCATGGTGTACAGCGAGGTGGAAAAGGAGTCCGGCGCCAGCAGCGCCACCATCAGCCGGGTGAACCGCTGCCTGCAGTACGGCAGCGGAGGCTACGCCCTCGTTCTGGAGCGGGAAAAGGACGAATAAAATACCGTATTTAAGGAATGGTCATTGAAAATGATAATAGACGACAGCCTTCTCCGCCGCGATGAAAAGGCGGCATTTGCCCTCAGAGCGCTTTTTGAAAAGCACGGCTACTCGCGCTTTTTCATGGGCCGCTTTGAGGAATACGATCTTTACGCCGGCAACAAGGACTTTCTCGCCGACGACAGGATGATAAGCTTCACGGATATAGACGGCACGCTCATGGCCCTGAAGCCGGACGTCACCCTGTCCATCATAAAGAACGGTGAGGATGAGCCGGGCTGCCGCCAAAAGGTATATTATGATGAGAGCGTCTTCCGGGTCCCCGCAGGGGGACAGCAGTTCCGGGAGATCCGCCAGGCGGGTCTGGAGTGCATTGGAGACATCCGCCTGTATGACGTGTATGAGGTGCTGCTTCTGGCGGCGGAGAGCCTGGGGGCCCTTTCGGACCGCTTCGTCCTGGATCTGAGCCATCTGGGCATCCTCTCCGCCCTCCTGGAGGAGACGGGGCAGGACGAGGCATTTCAACGGAAGGCCGCCCTCTGTTTCGCCGAGAAGAACGCCCATGACCTCCGGGGGCTGTGTCTCAGCCGGGGAGTGGACCCGGCGGTGACGGAGCGGCTCTGCCG
>DBWE01000146.1:0-1062 GCA_002308315.1 Clostridiales bacterium UBA1246
TACCATGTCCCGAGGACATGGTATAACAGGGTATAGTCATTTCAGAGCATCCCGGAGATGGCTTATGGACACCAATGATTTGATAGAACAGCTTGCCGGACTGGATGAGCAGATCGACGCGCTTCCCCGTGGTTCGATCTCCTCTAAAAGGTCAACGGGCATACCTATTACTACCGGCGTCGGTATGAAGGCAAAAACGTTTTGCGATTGCCTCTTGATTTTTCGCGGCGTTGATGTATAATGCGGTTAGGCATTGCTAACCGACGCCTTTGGGCTTGCTTTCCCTGAACAGAATTATGAACAGGGTCCGCAATTTTATTTTTGAACAGCGGTTAGCGGCGGCTAACACCTTTTCGCTTCACTTCGCTTTGAAATAAAACAGAGGAGGAAACCAAAATGACCGCATTAACAACAAACGGGGATGGGAAACATGAATATTGTGAGGTTTGACAACGTTTCGAAAATCTATACGAACGGCGACCACGAGCTGCGGGCGCTCGATCACGTGAGCTTTACGCTGGACGAGGGCAGGTTCGTAGTGATCCTCGGGCCTTCCGGAGCGGGAAAAAGCACTCTGCTGAATCTGCTCGGCGGACTTGACAACCCGACCGAGGGCACGATATCCGTTGCGGGCGCGGACATATCCGGGCTGACGGAAAACGAGCTCGCGGACTACCGCGCGGCAACGGTAGGCTTCGTGTTTCAGTTTTACAATCTTATCCCGACGCTGACGGTCTATGAAAATGTCAAGCTCGTTTCCGAGATCTCAAAAAACGCGCTCGACGCCGGGGATATGATCGGCAGGGTAGGTCTGCTCGACCATATGAACAACTTTCCGTCGGAGCTGTCGGGCGGCGAGCAGCAGCGCGTTTCCATAGCAAGGGCTCTGTGCAAAAATCCGAAGATCCTGCTCTGCGACGAGCCGACGGGCGCTCTCGATTCCGGGACGGGCGTGATGATCTTGAAGCTGCTGCTCGACATGGCGAGAAAATACGGCAAGACCATCGTTATCGTCACGCATAATCAGAACATAGCGAAAATGGCGGACGTTGTGATCCGCGT
>DBWE01000146.1:1125-3272 GCA_002308315.1 Clostridiales bacterium UBA1246
TACAAGGCGCAGTTTATTTCGATGATCGTCATGATGACGCTGGGGATCGGTATTTTTCTCGGCTTCAATATGGAATGGAAAACCATCGAATACGAAACCTCGCGCTTTTTCGACGATACAAAATACGCGGATTATCGGCTTTATTCCGATACCGGCTTTACGAAGGAAGAGCTTGACGGGATCGCCTCGATAGACGGCGTGGACGCGGCGACAAGGTATCTTTCCGTCAATCTTGAGATCAAGGGTGAAAGCAAGAAAGCCCTCGCTCTTGACGTTTCGGAAAACTTTACCGTTTCCTCCTTCGTTTTGATGAACGGCAAAGAATATGACGCAGACGGCGACGGGATATGGCTGTCCGACAAATTCGCCGATCGGAACGGGATCGGGCTCGGCGATGCTATCACCCTCGAATTCCGCGGTCTGGATATTCGGTGCGAGGTCGTGGGACTCATCAAATCCGGCGAGCATATGATCTGCCTTGCCGACAGCAATCAGGTCATGCCGGATTTCAGCTCCTTCGGTTACGCTTACATATCTCCCGCAAAACTGAACTCCGTTCTGCGGGAAAAGGCGGGACTGCCGGAAGGCACCGAGCTGCCGGACGAGGTGACCGACGGCGTGTTTTCGCAGATCAATCTGCGCTCCGGCCTGGAAAAAGCCGAACTGGAAGACGCCGTGAAGGAAAAGCTGGGCAGGACTATCATGGCCGTGTCGAAGAACGATCACGTCGTGTATAAGGAGGCGATGGGCGAAGCGACCGAAGGGAAGGCCATGGGGTCCGTTCTGCCGGTGCTGTTCCTCGCCATTGCGATACTGACGATGGTGACCACGATGCACCGTATCGCCACCAAAGAAAAAACCCAGATAGGCGTGCTGAAAGCGCTCGGCTTCAAAAACCGGACGATCCTTCTGCACTATTCGCTCTACGGCCTTATCATCGGGATAGTCGGCTCGGCTCTCGGCGCAGCGCTCGGATATATCGTCTGCAAGGCGGTCATGAGTGAAAACGGGATGATGGGCACTTATTTCGATATGCCCGACTGGTCTGCGGCGACTCACGCGTTCTGTTATCCGGTGATCGCCGGGACGGTGCTGCTGCTTGCGCTGATAAGCTTTCTCTCGGTGCGCGCGCAGCTTCGCGGCACGGCGGCTGACGCGCTTCGCCCCCATACGCCGAAGAAAATGAAAAAATCCCTTCTTGAAAAGCTGCCGTTCTTTTCGGGAATGAGCTTCGCGACGAAATGGAACCTGCGCGACCTGACGCGCCACAAGAGCCGTTTTGCCATGACGCTCGTCGGGATCGTCGGATGTATGGTGCTGCTGGTAGGCGGCCTGGGAATGCGCGATACGATGACGGGCTTCCTCGATCTGCTCGACAACGGCGTTTCCCACTACGTGACTAAGGTGAATTTGGCGGATAATGCCGATCCGGAGGAAGCGAAGCGGCTGATCGCCGATCTCGACGGCGACTGGGAGAGTTATTCCGGCATCAGCATTGACGGGTATACCGCCGCGCTCAATATAGTGAACAACGAAAAAGGCAGATTAAGCGTTATTGACGAGAACAACAGGCCGATAGAAATGCAGAACGACGGCGCTTATCTCTGCCTGCGGCTTGCGGACAAAGCGAAGATCGGAGAGTATATCGAATTCTCTCCCTACGGCGGCGACGACACCTTCCGCGCAAAGGTGATAGGCTACAACCGTTCCGTCATGACCGAGTGCGTTACGATCACCGACAGGTATGCGGATGAGCTCGGGATCAAATACAGCGTGTCCGCGGTCTATACGAACAGGGAGTCAAGCGAGATCCCGCCGTCGGACCTGATCTCCGGCAAGCAGGACAAGCGGCAGCTGATNNAAACGAGCTCGCGGACTACCGCGCGGCAACGGTAGGCTTCGTGTTTCAGTTTTACAATGGTGTTTATCCTCATCATTGCCGCCGCGATCCTCGGGACAGTGGTGCTTTACAACTTGGGCGTGATGAGCTATGTGGAGAGATCGCGCGAGCTCGCCACGCTGAGGGTGCTCGGTTTCAGGAGCGAAACGGCGCGCAGACCGCCGACTTCGAAGCTTACGCTGCGGACACCGGCGCGAAAGGGGACGGCGAAGGTCTTTACATGGCGTACAGCAATACGGAATACGAG
>DBWE01000184.1:0-1703 GCA_002308315.1 Clostridiales bacterium UBA1246
TTCCGCACCTTCTTCCTCAGCCCGATGATGGTCCCGGTCGCGTCGGTGGTGCTGATATGGCAGGTCATCTTCCACTTCAACGGCGCAATGAACGACTGGCTCTCGGTATTCGGCTGGGAGCAGACGGACTGGCTCAAATCCCAATACAGTCAGATAGTGATAGTGCTGCTGTTTTTGTGGAAGAACCTGGGCTACAACATGGTCCTGTTCATGGCGGCGCTGTCGGACATACCGACCGAGCTGCTCGAGGCGGCCGAGGTCGACGGCGCAAGCCCGATAAAGAGATTTTTCACCATCAAGCTGAGATTTCTTTCGCCCTCGATACTGTTCGTGACGATCATGTCCCTGATAAGCTCCTTCAAGGTGTTCCGCGAGGTCTACCTGCTGACGGGAGATTATCCGTTTGAATCGCTGTATATGCTCCAGCACTTTATAAACAACACCTTCGCAAGCCTCGATTATCAGAAGCTGTCCGCGGCCGCGATAATAATGTTCGTCGTGATGCTGTTTATTATCGGCGCGCTGTTCGTCGGGGAAGCGCGGTTCGGAAAGGATGTGGAAGGGCAGTGACGACGGCGGCAATAAGAAACAGGCGAAAGCTTCGCCGGGCAAGAAAAGGCATAAAGATCGCCCTGCTCACCATATGGGCCGGACTGTTCGCGGTGCTGTTTTTGCTTCCGACAGTGCTTACGATAACAAACTCGTTCATGTCCTCCGGCGAGATCACCGCAAACTACGGCGCGGTGTTCGCGACGGGAGAGTCGGGCGGAAAACAGTTCATTGCCGAAAGGGTCAACCTGAAGTTCATACCCGACAGGGTGACGCTCAAGCAGTACATAACGGTGCTTTTCAAAAGCCCGGATTACCTGCTGAAATTCTGGAACGCGCTGATCCTCACCGCGCCGATAGTCATCTTCCAGACAGTCGTGGCGCTGATAGCCTCCTACGGCTTCGCGCGATACCAGGGGCGCTTCCGGAACATCCTGTTTTTCATGTACATCGTACTGATGCTCATGCCCTACCAGGTGACCCTCGTGCCGAACTACCTCGTATCGAAATGGCTCGGAACCCTGAACACCCGCTGGGCGATAATCCTTCCGGGAATATTCTCACCCTTCGCGGTGTTCATATTGACCAAGTGCATGAGAAGGATACCGAACAGCCTTATCGAGGCCGCGAAGCTCGACGGGGCGAACGAGTGGAAGATATTTACCAAGATCTGCGTGCCCTCGTGCAAGAACGCGATATACTCGGTGGTCATACTCGTTTTCATCGACTACTGGAACATGGTCGAGCAGGTGCTGATCCTGCTGCCCGACAGAGAAAAACAGCCCCTGTCGGTGTTCCTCTCGGAGATAAACACCGGCGAGATCAGCCTCGCGTTCGCGGTCGCGTGCATATACATGATACCCGCTATTTTCCTGTTCCTGTACGGCGAGGAATATTTGCTGGACGGCATAAACTACTCCGGCGGACTGAAAGGTTAAGGTGGACGATATGGATAACAATGAAAACGGCAAGATGAAAAAACGCGGTTGGGTCAAAAACGCGGCTATCATTTTCCTGGCTGTCATGCTGGTGCTGACGTTTTTCTCCAATACGATACTCAACTGGTCGCTTCCCGAGGTATCGGGACAGTATACCGGACGCGGAAGCATTTCCAGCGGCATCAGCGGCACGGGCAGAGTGGCGGCCAACGTGGC
>DBWE01000184.1:1832-12487 GCA_002308315.1 Clostridiales bacterium UBA1246
GTGCTCAATCACGTCGCTGCCGACTATGACTCGTCCAACGAGAATATAGCGAACCTGAGAGAGCAGCTGGCGGATGCTCAGGCAAAGTTCGACGCCCGCAATACCTATCAGGAAGCGTACGACGCGGCCAAGGCGGCCGCGGAGGAAGCCTCCGACAAGGTAGACGAGCTCAACGAGATATCCTCCGAGCTCAGCACCGCCGCAAGCCAGCTCAACATGAACGAGGACGGCGGCTACGAGGACGTCCGGGCGAAGCTCGACGAGATAGAGAAGCTCACCGAACAGCTTGAAGACGCCAACGACGCTCTCAGCGCCATGACCACCGGCTCCTCCGAGGTGCAGACTGCCGAGGCGAAGGTCGAAAGCGCCGAAGCCGCTCTCGAAGCCGCTCAGGACGCTCTTGACAGCGCTCAGGACGCATGGATAGACGCCGAGGAAGCGTATGAGGCCGCCGATACCAGGCTCGACTCTTACAATAACAAGCTGAAGGACTACAACGCCGAGAAGGCCAAGCTGGACGCCATGGCCGCCGACGATCCCGGCCGCGCGGCTCAGCAGGATTACGTGAACGCTCTCCTGGCGGATCTCGGCACCAAACCGGATCTCAAGACCTATGAAAAGTCCCTTAAGGATACGGAGACGGCCTACGGCAAGGCCGCCGACGCCCGCAGCAAGGCTCAGACCGCTCTTGCCGACGCCAAGGCGGAGCTGGAAAAGGTCAAAAATGCCAACCGCGATACCAACGTAAGCGAGGAAGAGTACGACGCCGCCCAGGCGCTGGTGAAGAGCCTGACCAAGGAAAAGACCCAGGCCGAAAAGGATCTGAAAAAGCTCGTCAACGCGGCTCAGAGCGACATAAAGAGCAAACAGAAGGAAAATGAGGCTGCGCTCAAGGAGGCGAGGAAAGCGGCCGAGGAGGCCAATTCCAAGCTCAACGACGCACAGAAGGAGCTCAACGACAATACCGTCACCAAGGAGACGGTGGACAATCTCCAGAAGCAGCTGGAGTCCGCGATATCCCAGCTCGAAAAGCAGAAGAACTCCGACAGCAGGAGCGAGAAGCTTTTCCAGATGGAGCTGGACAACGCGATGAAGGAAATCAATAAGCAGAAGGAAAACATAGACAAGATGCGCGCCTCGAGCATCAGCACCGAGGTAACGGCCAAGTACTCCGGCACCATATCGAGCGTGAACGTGATGGCCGGCGACACGGTCAACAAGGGCGAGACCCTCTGCCAGATCGAGGTCAACGGCAAGGGCTATACCGTCAGCATTTCCGTTACCAACGAGCAGGCGAGCACCGTAAAAGTGGGCGACGAGGCCACGGTGAACAACTTCTGGTGGGGCAATATCTCGGTCACGCTGGCCGCCATCAAGGCCGACAGGACCAACCCCAGCACAAAGAAGCTGCTTGAGTTCGACGTGGAGGGCGACGTGACCGACGGTCAGAACCTCGAGCTCACCATAGGCAAGAAAAATACGTCCTACAGCAACGTCGTTCCCAACAGCGCCATCAGAGAAGACTCCGAGGGCAAGTTCGTTCTGATAGCCGTTCCCAAGAGCACGCCTCTCGGCAACAGGTACGTCGCCACGCGCCAGAACGTCACCGTTCTTGAAAGCGACGATTACAATTCCGCCATCGATACCGGCACGAGCTACGGCTATGATTACATCATCGTCAGCTCCTCCAAGCCCATCGAGGCGGGCACGCAGGTAAGGCTGGTGGATAACTGATGAGCCGCAGCGAGCTCAGGCGCCTCTGCGTGGGAGCCGCGCTGCTGATACTCACGGCGGCCTCGCTCATTGCGCTCGGCGCTGTCAAAAAAAGCTTTCCCGGGCAGTTTGCCGCAGAGCGGTGGCAGTCCGAGGAAAACAGATACGCGCAGCTGTCCTGCTTCATAGACACGCATGAGGAATGCAGTGAAAGCACGATAAAATCCCTGGAAAGCAGCATAAACAAGCAGATGGCGAGCGAGGCCATGGATCTCAGCTGGACCTTCTGCTACAGCGGAGACAGCACGCTGTCGGTCTCGCGGGGCTCGACCACGGTATCGGCGAGAGCGATATGCACGGGAGGAGATTTCTTCCTGTTCAATCCCCCGAAAATGGTCAGCGGCTGGTATTACAGAGACGACAGCATCAACGGAGACGGAGTGGTGCTCGATATCCAGCTGGCGTGGAAGCTCTTCGGCGGATATGACCTGGAAGGCATGACGGTCACGATAGGCGGTCACAGCTGCCCGGTCACGGGCGTTGCCTATCCTCCCGAAAACTCCATCGAGAAAAAGCTGTACGGCGACACGCCCACGATCTACGTTCCGTATTCGCTGCTCTCGGTGATAGAGCAGGCTGCTCCCGCGGTGACGAATTTTGAGGCGGTGCTTCCCAACCCCGTAACGAATTTCGCCATGGGCATGCTCGAAAAGTCGGTAAGCTTTTCCGAGAACGGCAGAGAGCTGAAGCAGAACACCGACAGGATGGGGCTGATACCCGGCCTGAAGATGCTCGCCGAATTCGGAACGAGAAATCAAAAGACCACGGCCGTTTACTATCCCTATTGGGAGAACGCGGCGAGGGCGGGGGAGAGCTGGTGCACGCTGCTGGCGGCGCTGGCGGCGCTCTTCGCGATATTCCCGCTGGTACTCGCATTCATCTATCTTGCAAAGCTGATCGGGCTTCTTAAGGCCCTGGCGATAAAGCAGAAAAATAAAATAATAGGATAAAGGAGTATTCTACCGTGAGACATTTCAAAAGGATAGTCGCGCTGATGCTGGCCGTGCTGCTCATGGCGGGACTTTGCGCCTGCGGCGACAAGGGCGGCGAAAGCGGCAAGCCCGCTACCAGCGCCAACGGGACCAAGATGCCCGAGAAGGTCAAGCTGGAGCATGTGTATACCGCGAAATACATCGACTCCGGCCTGCCCGAGGGAAGCAGCTACAACTCCATCAATTTCCTCAACGACACCATTTACGTCACCGTACCTTATAACCGCAACGTGGAGGTCGACGGCGAAAACGTGATGGAAATGGGCACCGTCCTGTATTCCATGGACCCCGACGGGAACAACACCGTGAAGCTTGCCGAGTTCCCCACGACCATGGACTTCAACACCTCCGAGATGCATATGGTCAACATCTCGAACATCGTGCCCGCGCCCGACGGGACGATATGGTACTACAAGACCGATTCCTACAACAACTGGGAAGACGAGAACGAATTCATAACCGAGGATAAGAGCGCGATAGTAAACGCCTCCGTCGACGGCGAGGAGCTGCTCAGCATCCCCGTGGCAAGTCTCACCGAAGACTCTTACTTCATGGTTAACAGCATGTTCGTCGACAAAGACGGCGACATCACCCTGACCACCGGCACCGGGATCATCGTGCTGGATCCCACCGGCAAGGTGCTCAGCCGCGTTACGCTGGAGGACAACTTCATCAACAGCCTCGTCACCACCGGCAACGGTGATATCGTGGGCATAAACAACAGCTTCGACATGACGCCCATGGGCGCCGGAATGGATCCCATGGCGGGAGGCGGAAACACCACCTCGCTCATCAAGCTGGATAAGCTGACCGGCGAATTTGAGGATATAGGCGCTCTGCCTCTTGCCACCACCTATTCCATCATCGGCGGCGAAGGCGACAACGTGCTTATCAACAGCGGCGCGTCGGTGTATTTCTACGACATCAAGACCAAGGTGCTCACCGAAAAGCTGAACTGGCTCAACTCCGATATCAACTACAACCGAGTGGGAATGATCGTTCCCGCCTCCGAGGGCAGAGTGATAGTCGTTGAGAGCAATACCGCGGGCGGCATGTTCGGCGGTATGGGCATGGGCATGGGCATGGGCGGCGCCTCCGGCAGACTTATGATGCTCACCGGCAAGAGCGACTCCGAGATAACCGAAAAGTATCTCATCAACTTCGCGGCCACCAACCTCAGTGAAAGCCTGCAGGACGCGGTCATTTCCTTCAACAAGACCCATGACGAGTACCGCATCCAGTTCAAGGATTATTCCGTATACAACAACGAGAACGACTTCGGCAATCAGGGCGGCGTATCCCAGCTCAATTACGACATCATCGCCGGCGACATCCCCGATATGTTCCTGCTGGACGGCCTGCCCTTCGAGACCTATGCTTCCAAGGGCCTGCTTGCCGACCTCGGCCCGATAATGGACGCGGATCCCTCCTTCAACAAGGAAGACTATCTTACCAACGTTCTTGACGCCTGCTCCTACAAGGGCAAGATATGCAGCGTGATCCCGGGCTTCTCGCTCATGACCCTCGTCGGCAAGAGCTCCAACGTCGGCCCCAAGCCCGGCTGGACCATGGAGGACCTCAGCGCCCTCATGCAGAAATACCCCGACGCGGCGGTCATCAGCGATATGACCAAGACGTTCATGCTCATGATGTTCAGCATGATGGGTCTTGAGAATTATATCGACACCGATACGGGCAGCTGCAGCTTCAACAGCCAGTCCTTCATAGATCTGCTCAAGTTCCTCAATACCTTCCCCGACGAGATCGACTACGGCGCCATGTTGAACGGCGGCGGCGGAATGGGCGGCTTCAATTTCTCCAACACCAGATACCGCGACAACGAGACCCTCATGCAGATGGCGTTCCTGTCCGATTACGAGAGCATCAAGACTCTCATGTACGACTTCGGCGAGGACATCACCTTCGTGGGCTTCCCCGTGGCCGAGGGCGTAGGCTCCACCATCCAGCCGCAGCTTGAGATAGGCATATCCTCCAAGACCGCGCTGACCGACGCCTGCTGGGAATTCATCAAGTTCCTGCTCGGCGACGATTTCCAGAACGGTATAATCAACTCCGAGAGCTTCATGGCCATGTCCGCCTTCCCGGTAAAGAGAAGCGTACTCGATAAGCTGGCGCAGCAGGCCATGACGGAGCAAGAGGACAACAACGGCGGTTTCGGCGGCGGCTTCGGCGGCATGATGGGCATGATGGGCAGCGACGAGCAGAGAGAGTTCATGGCCAAGCCCCTCACCCAGCAGCAGGTCGACCAGGTCAACGAGGCGATCTTCTCCACCACCAACGTTTCGAGAAATCGCGACGACGTGCTGGCGATAATCGAGGAAGAAGCGGGCGCGTATTTCGCGGGCCAGAAGTCCGCGGAGACCGTTGCCGGCGTCATCCAGAGCCGCGTACAGATCTACGTAAACGAGAACAGATAACGGGGCGACGCCGGATCATCCGGCGTATCCCCGGGATCGGTAACGGAAAGCCGCGGCTTCGGCCGCGGCTTTCAGAATATTGTTTTGAAGAGCGGTTCGATATATAATAAGCGCGGCGGCAATCATTATTTATCGGAAAGGGGTATCGCCATGGCATACAGGGCATTGACGGCTTATCTTGACGCGCTGGAGAGCGAGATGCACGTCCCGGCATACGATCTGCGCATCATGAAAGGGCACGAGGAGGTTTATTCCTACCGCAGGAACTGCGACGAGAAGACGGTTTTCTGGTTCTATTCCTCTACAAAGCTGTTTACCGTGACTGCCGCGCTGCGGCTCGCGGAAAAGGGCGCTCTGGATATTTCGGCGCCGGTAAGCCGATATATCCCCGAATTCGCCTCGCTCAGGGTAAAGGAAGGAAACGGCCTTCGCGAAGCGGCCACGGTCATGACGGTCGAGCAGCTTTTTTCCATGACGGGCGGCATGAGCTACGATATCTCTTCGCCGGAGATAAGCTCGGCCGAAGACCGCTCCACCCTCGGGATAGTCCGCGCCATGGCCGGCATGCCGCTGCTTTACGATCCGGGCGAGGGCTTTGAGTACAGCCTGTGCCACGACGTGCTGGCAGGCGTTATAGAGGTCGTGTCCGGCATGAGCTTCGGGGAGTATCTGAAAAAAGAGATAACCGGGCCCCTGGGCATGGAGAGCATGACCTTTCATCCGGATGAAAAGACCCTTGCCGCGATGGCGCCTCAGTGCGTGATGACCGACGGCAGGGCGGTCGAGATACCCAAGGACAACGTCTTCAGGCTTTCGCCCGAGTACGAGTCGGGCGGCGCGGGGCTGTGCGGCACGGCGGCGGATTACATACTCCTGCCCGACGCTCTGGCAAACGGAGGCAAGGCGAAAAACGGCTGCCGCCTGCTGAGCGAGGAGAGCGTGAAGCGCATGTCGTCCAACCGCCTCAATGCGCTGCAGTTTGCCGTGATGAAGGAGAAGTGGCCGCGCTTCCGCGCCTACGGATACGGCATGGGCGTGCGCACAAGACTGGACGCCTCCGACGGCGGCAGGAGCCCCGTGGGCGAGTTCGGCTGGGACGGCGCCGCGGGCTGCTATTCGATGATCGACCCGGTGAACGATATCGCGATGTTCTACGTTCAGCACGTGCTCGGACACGGCGAGTCGTTCGATATAATACATCCGAAAATAAGAGATCTGGTATATGAGGACTGAAAAGAAAAAGCTCCCGGGCAGCCTCTGCATAATCCTCGGCGGCATACTGTGGGGCTGCATAGGACTGTTTACCCGCCCCATGTACGCAGCGGGACTGTCGGTATTCAATACGATAGCCCTGCGCAACGTGGGGGCGATGATCGGGCTGACGCTTATATTCGCCATAACCGACCGCAGCGTTTTCAAGATCAGGCTGAAGCATCTCCCGATATTTTTCGGGACGGGAATAATCAGCATACTGCTGTTCACCCTGTGCTATTTCGCCTGCCAGCGCATATGCTCGCTGGCGGTTTCCGGCATACTGCTTTACACCGCTCCGGCCTTCGTGATGCTTATGAGCGCCCTGCTCTGGCGCGAGAAAATAGGCGGCCGCAAGCTCGCTGCTCTCACGCTGGCGATAATAGGCTGCGTCCTGGTCAGCGATCCGCTCGGAGCGGGGAGAATAAGCGGGACGGGGCTGCTGCTGGGGCTCGGCTCCGGATTTTTCTACGCGACCTACAGCATTTTCGGCCGCTATGCTCTGAAGCACTACAGCTCGTACACCGTGACGCTCTGGACCTTTATTTTTGCCGGCCTGGGCTCGCTGTTCTTCGCGGACGGGGAGATCTTTTCCGTTTTCGGCAGCCTCTCGCTGACGGCCGAAACGCTGGGACTGGTCCTGCTGTCCACCGTGGCGCCGTATATACTGTACACCCGCGGCCTTGAGCATACGGAGTCTTCAAAGGCGTCCATAATGGCAAGCGTGGAGCCGGTCACCGCGGCGGTGGCGGGCGTAACGGTTTTCAGCGAGAAAATGACCCTTTTTACCGCGGCGGGCATAATATGCGTGCTGCTCGGAGTGTTTCTGCTCGCGGGAGAAAAAAGGAAAGTTTTGTGTTGACAAACAGGTGCCGCTGTGCTATCATCTATCGTGCTGTGGGGGTATAGCTCAGCTGGGAGAGCGCTTGAATGGCATTCAAGAGGTCAGCGGTTCGATCCCGCTTATCTCCACCAAAGAAAAACCTTGTAATTCTTAGGAATTTCGAGGTTTTTCTTTTTTTTGCCGTAAGGAAAAACCCGAGGTTTCTAACACTTTTCTAACAGCAAGGAACTGACTTAGACACCGTTTCCGAGAATTTCGGTAAGATGATTTGCAATTGTTTTCTTGCGTGCGATATCCAGGTGACCGTAAATATTCGCCGTCATCTTTATATCGCTGTGCCCCATCCATTCTTGAACATCTTTTAAAGTAAAGCCCTCATTCAGAAGCAGACTTGCGCAGCTATGGCGCAGCTCATGAAAACGAATATGCGGAAGATCATTCTTCGCAAGAAGCTTTTGAAAATGCTTTGAAACGTAGTCGGGCGAAAAACTATGACCGTCAGGCCATTTGAAAACATAATCTGATTGAATGTACGCTTTCCCGAATAACTGCTTGTTTGCTTCCTCTGCTTCTTTTGCATTCTCAAAAATTGAGATGGCCTCGGGAACAAGAGGGAAAGAGCGATAGCTGCTCGCGTTCTTGGTCTTGTCCTTTTCAACGATTTTTGACACCTTCGCAACAGTATGCTTGATTGTCAATCTGCTCTGCTGAAAATCAATGCTGTCCCATTTAAGGCCGAGCAATTCACTTCTGCGGAGTCCATAGATAGAGGCGATTTTGATAAGCGGAAAAAGAACATCGTTTTTTGCGGCGTTAAAGAGTATTTGAAGCTGATCGGCGGTATAGAAATGCGCAGAAGTCTTTACGGTTTGCGGAAGCTCCACAAATTGACAGGGATTTGAGGGAATGAGTTTGTTCTTTACAGCTTCCGAAAGCGTTTGATTGATGATGTTTTTATGCAGGCGCAAACTGCGCGACGACAAACCGCCTTTGCCGTCAGTGCGACCTTCACGGGCCTTATGATCAAAGTATTTCTGCAAAATAACTCTGTCAATATCCTTCAGCTTTGTTTTGGCACTGTCGAAGTAGGGCAGGATATGAACACGTGCAAGGCCCTCATAACCCTGGAAAGTAACGTCATCAACACGGCGTCGGACCTGCTCCAACCAAACGCGGATATAGTTGCCGAAAAGAATATCACTGTTGCAAAGACAGTCTTTTGCCTCATACTCTGTCAATGCCTGACGGAGCATTTTCTCGGCCTTTCTCTTATTGCCTTTTACGGGCAAATTTGTGCCGATCCATTTTTGACAGCGTTTGTCCCCATGATTATGAATATTCAGAACGATGTAGTATTTTCCGTTTTTAACTTGCAGACTGCCAGACATATTTAACTCCTTTCCATGCTGTCAGATTAGTCTGCTGTTATGTGTTGTAGATTTGATACTGCGCAGATTTTACATAACTAATGAGCGCAAACTTTGGAATAATGATTTTCCTGCCGATACGACGGGAAGCAATTTTATTATCATTAACAAGTTTGTAAACACTCTTGTCACAAATATGCAAAGCATTTGCCACTTGTTTAACACTCATAATATCGGGATAATCGCGGAACATGAAAACCTCCTTAGAAAGGAAGAGCGGAATCTTCATCGGAAAGCATTTCAAACTGATTATTTATTCTCCGTTTGAAAGCATCAAAAGTTACAGGCTCACTTGATTGAATATTAGGGTATTGATCACTTAGCGGGATGTTGGAGATTATATAAACCTTCGTATAGCAGGCTGTCTTGTCGGCGTATCGGCAAGGCAGAGAAATCGGATAACCGTCCAAATAGTTCAGCATTTCGGTAATCGGAAGGCTGCTGCGAAACTCATCGAAAAGAATAACATCTTCTCCGGCATATCCGTCGAAAGGATGAGCATAATTTGTAACCCGGTAAACATTATCGTATCCGTGCTTGTCCATTACGGAACGAGTTTTTCCGACACCGGGCATGCCAAATAAATATGTAACGTCCAAATCACGCCATTGAGAAGAATATTTTTCTTTCAGCAGAGTTTGACGTGTTTGATCAATTTGCGTCAGCTTTGTAAAGGCATAGGGTATTGAACGAACGATTTCGGCGTTTGAGGATCCGTTTTCGATCATTTTGAAAACAGTTTCTGATACGGTTTCGTGTTTTGAGCGTTCAGGAGGGGGATCGCCGCTTTCCTCGAAAGTTTCAGAAAGATTTGTTTCATGTTTCTTGTCGTCTGCCCATTTGCCCTCTTTGCGGATATAGTCTCTGTTATCTTTGAAGCTACCGTTGGCAAACTCTATGTGAGAGCCATAAAAATGCGTCTGAACATTACCGAAATCAACGGCGTTTTTCGAATAAAAAAAGAGATGCGTATGCGTCGTACCCTGTTCGCCGATTTCATCACACATGCACCAATATGATATTACTTTCCATGATGACAGGATTTCTTTGATATGGGCATGCGTAAAACCGTGATCAATCGGATTATTGAATGTCAGTTGGTATTTGCGCGATTTCTGCGTAAGCGAACTCCTTTCAAAACACAAAACACATGGTTTGCAAAAGGGTAATACTGACCTTTTGCAAACACGCATGAACCTGGCTGCAACTTGCCGCGCGAAACGGACATTGTACCACGCAAGAACAACGTCCGCGCTTGGCCAGCTGACAGGTCACTTCAAGCCTTCCGTGAGACGGCCTGAAGCGCCCTCGTCAGCCTTTATGAAAAAGATCGAGCTGCGCATCCTTCAGCGCTGAAAAGCCTTCAAATGACATCTGTGACAGGGCCTCAACGGAGTTCTTCGAAATGTAGTTGAATACAAGCTCGGTTCTGTCAAGGCCATTCAACTGCTGAACAATAAGCTGCAGACAGGCTGTAGCGTCATTTGACAGGCCATATTTGGCCTTATACGCTTGTAAGCGTTCGTAAACCTCATCGGGAATAGTAAGATTGACACGTTTTTTAGTCGATGGCATAACGGAAGCTCCTTTCAGGAAGATATCCTGATTATACGCGCTCACGCTTCAAGAGTCAAGGAGTACTTTGGAGTAACTCCAATTGAAAAAGTGCATATCAGTAAAACGGCTGCTGCAAGTAGAATGCAGCAGCCTGATAACACATAACAACAGACCATCATCTAACACTTTTCTAACACAATAATCTTTTTTTGAATTTGCCGCTATTGCAGCACCGTGGTCGCGTTTTGGCGACACCGTGCTGCAAAGCCCGAAAAATCAAGGATAATCAAGGCATTCAGTTCCATCAGAGTATATCAAATTCTCGTTAATTACGTATTGCACCCTATTATGGCATTCAAGAGGTCAGCGGTTC
>DBWE01000074.1:0-1393 GCA_002308315.1 Clostridiales bacterium UBA1246
ACTCACATTTTGCAACGGCCCCTTTTATTCCGCTTGCCGCGGGCCGGGCACCGATGATATCGTTCCGGCATAGAATGGGCCGGAGTGATGACGGATTTGAATACAGGAAATTTTGCGCTCTCTCCGGTATGCATGGCGCTCATCGCGGGCTGCGGGACGTGGTTCGTCACCGCCCTCGGCGCCGCGACGGTCTTCTTTTTCCGGGAGAGCGGACGAAAAATACTCAATATCATGCTGGGCTTTGCGGCCGGAGTAATGATAGCCGCAAGCTTCTGGTCGCTTTTAGAGCCGGCGATAGACAGAGCCGAGCGCATGCTTTCGGTCCCCGCGTGGCTGGTGGCCTCGGCGGGCTTTACGTGCGGAGCGGCGTTCATATGGCTTTCGGAAAAAGCAGTGGAGGCGGCGAGACGGAGCCTCGGTACGGCGGGGCAGGGAGGAATGAAAAGAACGAGCATGCTCGTGCTGTCCGTTACCCTGCACAATATACCCGAGGGACTTGCCGTGGGCGTGGCCTTCGGGGCTNNTGGGCTCCGGAGACGCCGGCCCGGAGGCGCTTGTCTCTGCTATATCCGTAGCCCTCGGCATCGCGCTGCAGAATTATCCGGAGGGCGCCGCCGTGGCGCTGCCGATGATGCGGGAGGGCTGCCCGAGAGCGAGGGCCTTTTTCGCCGGCCAGGCCTCCGGGCTCGTTGAGCCCGCGGCCGCGCTGATCGGCGCGCTGACGGTCGCCCGGACGGAAATACTGCTGCCGTACGCGCTGGCCTTCGCGGCGGGAGCCATGATACTCGTCGCGGTGCATGAGCTGATACCCGGATGCAGAGAAAATACGGAGGGCTCTCCGTATCTGCCGACGATGGGTATCATAGCCGGGTTCGCGCTGATGATGCTGCTGGACACGGCGCTGTGACGAGACGGTCCCGCCGGGCATATGATTACAGCCGGTGCGCAAAAAACTGTGCACCGGCTGTTTGCCTGAAGGCTGAACGTTATTTGTCGCCGTAATGCTCGCGGCGGCTTTTCAGCTTGTTTCTGCGGTAAATGAATATCACTATCGCGAGTACCGCCACTATGGCGATGCCTATGATATAGATCGCGGAGCTTGAGCCGCCGGAGGTCTTTACGCCCAGCCACAGAGAGTCCATGAGCTTGGTGGTCTCCGCGGAGAGATTGAGGAAGCTCTGGCTTCTTGCAAGAGTCTCTTCGGAGGGGTAGGCGACCTCGCTTATTCCGACGTCGTCGTCAAGATAATTGCGGGCCTCGGTGGAGGGGACGGAATAGCCGAGGTAGCTGAGGTTCTCGCCGCAGATCGCGGGATCGCACAGAAAGTTGATATACGCCTCGGCGGCCTCCTTGTTGTCGCTGGTGGCGGGGATGCACATGGCGTCGATAAAGA
>DBWE01000074.1:1427-5505 GCA_002308315.1 Clostridiales bacterium UBA1246
GCGTAGTAGGGGGCGATCCAGGCCTCCTCGTGCTCCATCTGATTGAAGATCTGATCCATTACGTAGCCCTGCACCAGAGGATGCTGTTCGGTGAGCTTGGCGGCCGCCGCGCGGATCTCGTCTTCGTTCTCGGTATTGAGCCCGTAGCCCAGCAGCAGCTCGGAAATGCCGAAGGCGTCGCGGGGATTATCGAACATGAGTATCTTGCCGGCGTATTTTTCGTTCCAGAGCAGGTCCCAGCTGCCGGTATCGCCCTCGTCGACGAACTTGGTGTTGTATATGACGCCGACGGAGCCCCAGGTATAGGGAACGCTGTAAACGTTGTCGGGATCGTAGTCCGTGTTTTTATAGCTCTCGTCGATATACTTGTAGTTGGGAATGTTGTCAAAGTTGAGGGGAGCAAGCATGCCCTCGCTGATCAGGCGGGCGATCATGTAATCCGAGGGGATGATCACGTCGTAGGACGAGCCGCCGGTCTTGAGCTTGGTATACATGGTCTCGTTGGTATCGTAGGTGAGGTAGTTCACCTCGATGCCGGTGGCCTCGGTAAAGGCCTTGTTCACGTCGATATAGCCGTCGGAGCCGTCGGAAATATACTGGCCCCAGTTATATACGTTGATGGTGACCTTCTCGTCCGCGCGGGCGGGAGCGGAGACGCAGAACACAGAGACGAGGCAGAATGCCGCAAGAAGAGCGGACGCCGCGCGCAAAAGTTTTTTAAGCATTTGTTGACCTCCTTCGCAGGGAGCGGGAGCCGCGGCGGCTGTCCCTTGCCTGCAGTATATTCATTATTATCATCGCCAGGAGAATTATGATGAACATAAAGGTGAAGAGCGCGTAGATCTTCGGCTGGAGAGGCTTTTTCGTGTAATTGTATATCTCCACCGGCAGCGTAACGAAGCCGGGACCGTAGACGAAATAGCTTATCACGAAATCGTCGAGCGACATGGTGAAAGCCATGAGCGCGCCCGATATCACTCCGGGCATTATCTCCGGAAGCACGACCTTGAAAAAGGCCTGAGAGGGAGTGCAGCCGAGATCCATGGCGGCCTCCGACAGATGATCGTCCATCTGCCGCAGCTTGGGGAGCACGGAGAGGATGACGTAGGGAAGATTGAAGGTTATGTGCGCGATGAGCAGCGTGACGAAGCCCATGACGCTTTTTATCTTCATGACCTGCCCGACGAATACGAAAACAAGGGCGAGGGAGATGCCGGTGACTATCTCCGGGTTTGTCAGGGGGATATTGGTGAGGGCCATGGTCATGCGCCGCATGCGTCCGCCCATGGAATGTATCCCCAGGGCGGCTGCCGTACCGAGCACCGTGGCGAAAAGAGAGGAGATAACGGCTACGATGACGGAGTTGAGCAGCAGCGGGAGCAGGACGTTGTCGCGCAGGAGCTCGCGGTAATTATTCAACGTGAAGCTTTTGAATACCGAAATGTCCGTGCCGGTGTTGAACGACGCCACGGCAAGCACGATCATGGGTACGTACAAAAACGCGAAGATGACCACGGTGAATACCGAAGAAGTCTTTTTCATACCGTCGCCACGCTTTCGTCATCGCCGCTGAAGCGGTTCATCAGCGCCGTGCAGGCCAGAACGATGATCATCAGCACCAGAGACAGGGCCGCGCCGAGATTGGGATTGTACGCGGTCTTGAACTGGGACTCTATCACGTCGCCTATCAGGGTGGTGCCGGTGTTGCCGAGCTTCTGGGAAATGTAGAAGGTCGACACAGCCGGAACGAATACCATCGTCACTCCGGAAATTATCCCGGGTACCGAAAGGGGGAGCGTGACCTTTGCGAAGACCTGCGCTCCGCCGCAGCCGAGATCCTGGGCCGCTTCGATAAGGCGGCGGTCTATCTTCATTATCACGGTGTAAAGCGGCATGATCATATACGGCAGATAGTTGTAAACCATGCCGAGTATCACCGCGCCGTTAGTGCGGATAAGCGGAAGGGGAGGCAGGCCGAGCTTAATGAAAAAGCCGTTTATTATGCCCGTGTCCTCCAGCAGGGCGACCCACGCGAGGGTGCGCAGCAGGAAGCTGATGCACATCGGCAGCATTACCAGCATATACAGCAGCCGCTGGCTTTTCGGACCGGCCTGGGCGATGCGCCAGGCTACCGGGTACCCGAGCAGCAGGCATATCAGCGAAGAAACAAGAGCGAGCCATACGCTGCGGAGGAATATGGGGATATAGTTTTTGACCGTTTCGACGTTTCCGAGCGTAAAGCGTCCGGTGACGGAGTCGGTGAAAGCGTAGTAAACGACGATCACGAGAGGGACGACGGTAAAGAGAGTCATCCATACGAGGTAGGGTCCGGAGCTGAGTTTATTCTTCATTCTCGGACTCCTCGCCGGCCGCGTCCGCCTCGGCGTCGCCTATTTCATCGTATTCGGCGCTGTATGAGCTGTAATCTCCGAACATGCCCGAATACTCGCTCTTCTTCATTATATGTATGTCCTCCGGCTCGAGCCGGATGCCTATGTTCGCTCCGACGGGATGATAATCCGTGGTCTGAATGAGCCACTTGAAGCCGTGGAAGTCCACGATTATATCGTAATGCACGCCCTTGAAGGTAACGCTCGTCACGCTGCCGCAGAGATGTCCGCTGTCGGCGGCGACGATATCTATGTCCTCGGGGCGTATGACCACGTCGACGGGTTCGTCCTTATCAAAGCCGAAGTCCACGCAGGGGAAGCGTCTGCCGAGAAATTCCACCAGCCTGTCGGCGCGCATGACGCCGTCGAGGATATTGCTCTCGCCTATAAAGTCGGCGACGAAAGCGTTTTTCGGCTCGTTGTAGATATCCTCCGGCTTGCCGATCTGCTGTATGCGGCCGTGATCCATCACCACGATGGTGTCGCTCATGGTAAGGGCCTCTTCCTGATCGTGAGTGACGTAAATGAAGGTTATGCCCATCTGCTGCTGGATGCGCTTGAGCTCGTTCTGCATATCCTTTCGCAGGCGCAGGTCCAGAGCGCCGAGAGGCTCGTCGAGAAGAAGGACCTTCGGGCGGTTCACCAGAGCGCGGGCTATGGCTATGCGCTGCATCTGACCGCCGGAAAGAGAGTCGATCTTTCTTTCCTCAAAGCCCTTCATGCCGACCAGAGCGAGCATGTCTCGAACGCGCGAGGCCGTTTCGCTCTCGGGAAGCTTTTTCAGCCTGAGACCGAAGGCGATATTATCGTATACGTCCAGGTGCGGGAAAAGCGCGTACCTCTGAAAGACGGTGTTTACCTGCCGTTTATGCGGCGGGACATCATTAATCCTCACACCGTCAAACAGGACGTCGCCGGACGTGGGCTTCTGAAACCCGCCGATTATCCGAAGAGTGGTGGTTTTGCCGCATCCGCTGGGTCCCAACAGTGTGAGGAATTCCGAATCGTTGATATAAAGGTTAATGTTGTTTAAAACAACCTCACCGTCAAACGCCATGCAGCAGTCCGCAAGGCGAATGAGCTCTTTTGACATTATCCTCCCCCATTCCGCTCGTTATGATTATATGTGTTGAATATTATCACATATCGCGCAAATGTCAATGAAAATCATGGCCCGGGAAATATTTTTCGACAAAATCCACTTTTTCGACCGTAAAGCTTCTGCCGCGAAGGTATTCCAGCTCGCCGGCGTCGGTGGGGAAATCGAAGACGACGCGGTATGAATACAGCGCCTGATATTTTTCCGCCGAGCCGCGGGAGCTTATCCCGCCGTACTTGCCGTCGCCGAGCAGAGGATGCCCCGCGGCGGCGAGCTGGGCGCGTATCTGATGCGTGCGCCCGGTGAGCAGACGGCATTCCAGCAGGGCGAGAGAGCCGGAAACGGCCAGAGTGCGGTATCTCGTGACGGCGGTGCGGGAGCCGGCCTCGCGTTCGCTTCGCACGTAGACGCGGTTTTTCGCAGCGTCCTTGAAAATATAGCCGCTCAGTTCCCCCGAAGGAGGGGAGGGAGCGCCGATGACCGCGCAGAGATAGTATTTGTCTATCTCGCGCAGGCGTATCTTTTCGTTGAGTATGCGCAGGGCGGAGGCGGTCTTGGCGGCTATGACGATCCCGCCGGTGTTGCGGTC
>DBWE01000074.1:5539-6052 GCA_002308315.1 Clostridiales bacterium UBA1246
AGGATCCCATTCGCCCTTAAGATACAGATAGGCCTGTATGTTCGCAATGAGCGTGCGGAAAACGTCCGCGCCCTCGGCCGCGTGGCAGAGCACGCCGGGACGTTTGTCGGCAAGAAGGACGTTTTCATCCTCATATACTACGTTCAGCTCCGGCCGCGCTATGGCAAGATATGCGTTGTCCTCGCTCGGCCGGCGGAAAAATTCGTCGCCGATATACAGGGAAACGACGTCGCCCTCGCAAAGACGGTAGTTTCTTTGCGAGGGACGGGAATTGACCTTGATGCGCTTGAGGCGTATGTATTTCTGGCAGAGGGAGGACGGAAGCAGGGGGACGGCCTTTTCCGTAAAGCGGTCGAGCCTCTGACCGGCGTCGTTTTTGTTGACTGTTATTTCCTTCAAGAAAGTGCCTCCGAATTATTGAAAAAAATGCTTGCTTTTTCGGGACCGCTCTGTTATTATAATAAAGCTGTTTATTTGAAAGCAATCTGCTTAAGGAGGTGCGGCAAATGGCAA
>DBWE01000074.1:6083-8498 GCA_002308315.1 Clostridiales bacterium UBA1246
GGTATCAAGGTCAGCCATTCTCACAGGCGCTCAAACAAGATGTGGAAACCCAACGTGAAGCGGGTCAAGGCGATAGTAGATGGCTCCCCGAAGCACGTTTATGCCTGCACGAGGTGCCTCCGCAGCGGTAAAGTTACCCGCGCGGTGTGAGAAAAAACCGTTAAAAAACGCGAGGTCGGCTATCACGGGCGAAGCCCGGTGTGCGCGGTCTCGCGTTTTTTTTCGTTCCCGGGCAGCCGTGCGGCGCCGGATCACTCGGCGCTTTCCGTGTCCGCCGTTTCGGCAGGGGGACCGTTCTCCCTGCGGGACGGCGTTCTTTTTGCGAGAAGACGCTTAAGACCGCTGCGGTAGATATAGAAAATGACAAAAGCGCACAGAAGAGAAAGGATTATCTTCAGCCACCATTCTCCGAAGATCACCGAGAGTATCGGAAAGGCCGCAGCGGCGGCGCATGCGCCGAAGGAGACGACCCGCGTGACGATCACGACGACGGCGAAGACCACGACGCAGATGAGGCAGACGCGCCAGTCATACATGAGCAGCAGCAGAGCGGGCCATACCACGTTCCTGTACGGCCTGAAGCCGTTGAAAAAGGGGTAAGCCTGAGCCAGCAGCGCTATCAGCACGGCGGTGAGCTTGCCCACGGAGGCAAAACCCGGACCGCGCAGACACAGGCCGCCTATCAGGACGACGAGCAGGGCCTTGAAAAACTCCGCGGCGACGAGATAGATCACGCCCCGGCGGTTGTGCAGCTCGAACATGCGCGAATAGGACAGAGCGTGGCTCACGTCGTTTTGAAAGACGTTTCGTGATATGAGCATGCTGCTGTTGACAGAAGCGAGGAAGTAGGTCAGAACGGTCAATAGTATAAGACGAATTATCATGTCGCATTCCTCCTGTGTCCGCTTGGCTTTTTCTATTTGTACTGATCGCCCTTCTGGCGAACGGTGAAGCGTATCGGCGTTCCTTCCAGACCGAAAACGCCGCGGATCTGATTTTCGATATAGCGCCGGTAGGAAAAATGGAACAGCTCGGCGTCGTTCACGAAGATGACGAAGTGAGGGGGACGGATCCCGGTCTGAGTGATGTAATACAGCTTCAGACGGCGGCCCTTGTCGGTGGGCGGCTGTACTCTCGCGGTGGCGTCGGCGAGAACGTTGTTGAGCATGCCGGTGGTTATGCGCATGGTGTTCTGATCGTTGACGAAGTTTATCAGCTCAAACAGGCGGGGTACACGCTGGCCGGTGAGAGCGGAAATGAAGATCACGGGGGCGTAGCTCATAAAGCTGAGGTCGCGGCGGATATCCTCGCGCATCCGTTCCATGGTACCCGTTTCCTTGTCGACCAGGTCCCATTTGTTCACGGCGATAACGCAGGCCTTGCCGCTTTCGTGAGCCATTCCGGCGATACGGGCGTCCTGCTCGGTGACGCCGTCGCGGGCGTCGAGCATGATAATGCAGACGTGAGCGCGGTCGATGGCGGCCTCGGAGCGGAGCACGCTGTATTTTTCTATTTTGTCGTCTATTTTCGAGCGGCGGCGCATACCGGCCGTGTCGATGAACATATATTTGCCGAAGTCGTTTTCAAAATAGCTGTCGACGGCGTCGCGCGTGGTGCCGGCGATATCGCTGACTATCATGCGCTGCTGACCGAGTACGCGGTTGAGCAGCGAGGATTTGCCCACGTTCGGCCGCCCTATGATGGCGGTCTTTATTACGTCGTCCTCTTCTTCCTCTTCTTCGGGGGGTGGGAAGTAGCTTATGCAGGCGTCGAGCAGATCGCCGGTGCCGTGACCGTGCACGGCGGAAACGGCTATGGGCTCGCCCAGGCCGAGACTGTAAAAATCGTAGATGTCCGGGTCGACGGCGCCGACGGAGTCCATTTTGTTCACCGCGAGCACCACGGGCTTGCCGGAGCGCAGGAGAAGATCTGCGGCGTCGGCGTCCGCGGCTGTTACGCCGGAGCGTATGTCGGTGACGAGCACGATGACGTCGGCGGTGTATATGGCGGCCTGAGCCTGCTCGCGCATGAGACGCAGCATCTCGCTGCTGCTGCCCGGCTCTATGCCGCCGGTATCGACCATGGTGAAGGAGCGGCCGTTCCAGTCGGCGTCGGCATACACTCTGTCGCGGGTAACGCCCGGCACGTCCTCGACGATGGACACGCGCTTTCCCGCAAGCTTGTTGAAAAGCATGGATTTGCCCACGTTGGGCCGGCCGACTATTGCAATGAGCGGTTTGGGCACGCTGGTCTCACCTCAATTCAAAAAAGCTTCGAGCAGGGCCTCGCCGTCGTTGGCGACGCCGATTATCGGTACGCCCAGGGCGCGGGAAGCGTCGCTCAGCGTGACGCTGTCGAGGAACATGTCGCCGCCGTGCCGCAGCATGGAGGCGCTTATGAGCAGCCTTGAGCCCA